>NZ_RCOE01000266.1:0-7238 GCF_004321495.1 Pseudomonas sp. Sample_10 | reverse complement strand
GGCAGGTACGGCCGCCACGGTTGGTGACGATGGCGCTGGCGCGCTTCATGACCGGTTCCCAGTCCGGGTCGGTCATGTCGGACACCAGTACGTCGCCTGGCTGGACCTTGTCCATCTCGGACACGTCCTTGATGATGCGGACCTTGCCGGCGCCGATGCGCTGACCGATGGCACGGCCCTCAACCAGCACGGTGCCGGTTTCTTTCAGCAGGTAACGCTCCATGACGTTGGCCTGGGTGCGGCTCTTCACGGTTTCCGGACGGGCCTGCACGATGTACAGCTTGCCGTCGTCACCATCCTTGGCCCATTCGATGTCCATCGGGCACTGGTAGTGCTTCTCGATGATCATCGCTTGCTTGGCCAGCTCGCTGACTTCAGCGTCGGTCAGGCAGAAACGTGCGCGGTCAGCCTTGTCGACATCGACGGTCTTGACCGAACGACCGGCCTTGGCCTCGTCGCCGTAGATCATCTTGATGGCCTTGCTGCCCAGGTTGCGGCGCAGGATCGCCGGACGACCGGCGGCCAGCGTGCCTTTGTGAACGTAGAACTCATCCGGGTTCACTGCGCCTTGCACCACGGTTTCACCCAGGCCGTAGGCGCCGGTGATGAACACCACGTCACGGAAGCCTGACTCGGTATCGAGGGTGAACATCACGCCGGCGGTGCCGGTTTCCGAGCGGACCATGCGCTGAACGCCGGCCGACAGGGCGACCAGTTTGTGGTCGAAGCCCTGGTGTACGCGGTAGGAAATGGCGCGGTCGTTGAACAGCGAAGCGAACACCTCTTTGGCGGCGCGAATGACGTTTTCGACACCACGGATGTTCAGGAAGGTTTCCTGCTGGCCGGCGAAGGACGCGTCCGGCAAGTCTTCGGCGGTAGCCGAAGAACGCACGGCCACGGCCATGTCAGGGTTGCCGGCGGACAGCGTGGCGAACGCGGTGCGGATTTCGGCGTTCAGCTTCTCAGGGAATTCGGCTTCCATGATCCATTGACGGATCTGGGCGCCGGTCTTGGCCAGGGCGTTCACGTCGTCGACGTCCAGGGCATCGAGCGCATCATGAATCTGCTGGTTCAGGCCGCTCAGTTCCAGGAAATCACGATATGCCTGAGCGGTCGTGGCGAAGCCACCGGGCACCGATACGCCGGCACCAGCAAGGTTGCTGATCATCTCGCCCAGGGATGCGTTCTTGCCCCCCACATGCTCTACATCATGGACGCCGAGCTTATCGAGGGAAACTACGTACTCTACCAAGGTGATCTCTCCACTAACTGTGTTGGAAAAGCTCAGAAACCGGCGGCCCGGGGGAGCCTTGGCCGGTTGTATGGCCTGGACCTGGAAAATAAGTGAGAATGCGGGCCAATGGCGGCCGGCAAATCGCGCCTATCATATCCAAGATTCGTCACTAGCTTAAGGCCCAAGGTGCAAATGAAACGATCTGCTTTCTTTATCTCCGATGGCACGGGCATTACCGCCGAAACCCTCGGCCAGAGCCTCCTGGCGCAGTTCGAAAACATTACCTTCAGCAAAGTCACGCGGCCGTACATCGACAACGTGGACAAAGCGCGGGCCATGGTACAACAAATCAACAAAGCCGCCGAAACCGACGGCTTTCGTCCGATTATCTTCGACACCATCGTCAATCAGGACATTCGTGAGATCCTCGCGACTTCCAATGGTTTCATGATCGACATTTTCTCGACGTTCCTGGCGCCGCTTGAACAGGAACTGACCGAGCATTCTTCCTACACCGTGGGCAAGTCCCACTCCATCGGCGCCAACACCAATTACATGGAGCGTATCGAGGCCGTTAACTTCGCCCTCGACAACGACGACGGCGCCCGCACGCACTATTACGACAAGGCCGACCTGATACTAGTGGGCGTGTCGCGATGTGGTAAGACGCCGACGTGCCTGTACATGGCGATGCAATTCGGCATCCGCGCGGCCAACTACCCGCTGACCGAAGACGACATGGAGCGCCTGCAACTGCCGTCCGCCCTGCGCGCCCACCAACACAAGCTGTTCGGCCTGACCATCGACCCGGACCGCCTCACCGCCATCCGCAACGAGCGCAAGCCCAACAGCCGTTATTCGAGCTACGCTCAGTGCGAGTTCGAAGTACGCGAGGTGGAAAACCTGTTTCGCCGCGAGAACATCCCGCACATCAATTCCACGCATTTTTCGGTGGAAGAAATCTCCGCGAAGATTCTCGTGGAGAAAGGCGTCGAGCGGCGGTTCAAGTAACTCTCGGTTGCCTGCTTCGGCCTCATCGCCAGCAGGCTGGCTCCCACATTGGTACTGCGGTGAACACAAAAACACTGTGGGAGCCAGCCTGCTGGCGATTGAACGATAACGCGCTCGCCCTAGATCACAAATAAATCCACAAACCGATTGACGGGCGTCGCCTCAAGCCGCGCCTGTTCCTTGCACAACTGAAAAATCTCTTCACTGCGCTGCCCGCTGAACCGTGTCAGCAAGTTCGCCCTGAACTTGTCCTCCAGCAACGGAATGCCTTCGACCCGGCGCCGACGATGGCCGATCGGGTACTCCACCACGACGTTCTCCGTGCTTGAACCATCCTTGAAAAACACCTGGACCGCGTTGGCAATGGAGCGCTTGTCGGCCTCCAGGTATTCACGGGTGAAACGCGGTTCCTCAACGATCACCATCTTGTCGCGCAACACATCGATGATCGGATGTGCCTTGTGGAAATCGTCTTCGTAATACTCGGCCACCAGCTTGCCGAAGGCCAACGGCACAGCGGTCATGTATTGGATGCAATGATCGCGGTCAGCGGCGTTGGCCAGCGGGCCGACCTTGGAAATGATGCGAATCGCCGATTCCTGGGTGGTGATCACGATCCTGTTGATTTCGTGCAGGCGATTGCGCACCTGCGGATGCAAGCTGACGGCTGCTTCACACGCCGTTTGCGCATGGAACTCGGCGGGGAAACTGATCTTGAACAACACGTTTTCCATCACATAACTGCCGTACGCCCGCGAGAAACTGAAGGCCCGTTTTTCCTCAGGCTTGAGCGCCAGATCGCTGTTGGTGTGGCTGAACAAAACGTCGTAAAAACCCCACTGCCTGGCACTCAGGACGCCTGGAATGCCCATCTCGCCGCGCATCGCCATGTCTGCCAGGCGTACGCCGCGACTCGACGCATCACCCGCCGCCCAGGATTTACGCGAACCGGCATTCGGCGCATGCCGGTAGGTACGCAGTGCCTGGCCGTCGGCAAAGGCGTGTGACAACGCCGACAACAACTGTTCGCGATTGGCCCCCATCAATTTGGCGGTGACCGCGGTGGAGGCGACTTTCACCAGAATGACGTGATCGAGACCGACACGGTTGAATGAGTTTTCCAGGGCGATTACGCCTTGAATCTCGTGGGCCAGGATCATCGATTCAAGCACAGTGCGTACGGTCAGCGGCGCTTCGCCATTGGCCAGGCGCTTTTGTGATAAATGATCAGCCACCGCAAGAATCCCGCCGAGGTTGTCCGACGGATGCCCCCATTCCGCCGCAAGCCAGGTGTCGTTGTAATCGAGCCAGCGCACGATGCAGCCGATATCCCACGCCGCCTTCACCGGATCGAGCCGATAACTGGTGCCCGGCACACGTGCACCGAACGGCACGACGGTGCCTTCAACCACAGGCCCCAGATGCTTGGTGCACTCGGGAAAACGCAAGGCCAGCAGACCGCAACCCAAGGTGTCGATCAGGCAGTTGCGGGCGGTATCCAGCGCTTCTTCGGATTCGATCTTGTAGTCGAGAACGTAATCGGCAATGTCCTGCAGGACCTTGTCGTACTCAGGGCGGTTGTTCAGGTCGACGTTGGCACTCATGTTCGATTCACTCTGCAAGTGGTTCGTTGATGGGACCTCGGTTCAGGGCTGACTTTTCTTTTTGTCGAAACGTGAACCTCTGTAGGAGCCAAGCTTGCTCGCGATAGCGGTGCATCAGGCAACACTGATGTTGAATGTTATGGCCTCATCGCGAGCAAGCTCGGCTCCTACAGGCGAAGGCGATCTTGCGGGCGCCTTCGCCGGCAAGCCTGGCTCCTACAGGGGATAGGATTTGGTCAGAAAGAATCGCCCGGCACGCGGACGAAGCCTTCCATCAACACCCGCGCACTGCGGCTCATGATCGCTTTGTTCACCGTCCATTCACCGTTGACCTGGCTGGCTTCGGCGCCGACACGCAAGGTGCCCGACGGATGACCGAAGCGCACCGCGTTGCGTTCGATACCGCCCGCCGCGAGGTTAACCAGGGTGCCGGTAATCGCTGCCGCCGTGCCAATGGCGACTGCCGCCGTGCCCATCATTGCGTGGTGCAGTTTGCCCATGGACAGCGCACGCACCAACAGGTCGACATCGCCTGCCGCAATCGCTTTGCCGCTGGACGAAACATAGTCCGCCGGCTTGGCCACGAAGGCCACTTTCGGCGTGTGCTGCCGCTTGGCCGCTTCGTCGACGTTGGCAATCAGGCCCATGCGCAGTGCGCCATAAGCGCGGATGGTTTCGAACATCAGCAAGGCTTTCGGATCACCGTTGATCGCGCCTTGCAGCTCGGTGCCCTTGTAGCCGATGTCTTCGGCGTTGACGAAAATCGTCGGGATGCCGGCGTTGATCATGGTCGCCTTGAACGTACCTACACCGGGTACTTCGAGGTCGTCCACCAGGTTGCCGGTAGGGAACATCGAACCGCCAGCGCCCTCTTCGTCCGCTGCCGGATCGAGGAATTCGATCTGCACTTCCGCCGCCGGAAAGGTCACGCCGTCGAGTTCGAAATCGCCGGTTTCCTGCACTTCACCATCGGTGATCGGCACATGAGCGATGATGGTCTTGCCGATGTTGGCCTGCCATACGCGAACCACGGCAACGCCGTTGTGCGGAATGCGGCTGGCATCGACCAGACCGTTGCTGACCGCGAACGAACCGACCGCTGCCGACAGGTTGCCGCAGTTGCCGCTCCAGTCCACGAATGGCTTGTCGATGGAGACTTGACCGAACAGGTAGTCGACATCGTGATCAGCCTTGGTGCTTTTCGACAGGATCACGGTTTTGCTGGTGCTGGAGGTGGCGCCGCCCATGCCGTCGATTTGCTTGTCGTACGGGTCGGGGCTGCCGATCACCCGCAGCAGCAACGCATCGCGGGCCGGGCCTGGAACCTGGGCCGCTTCAGGCAAATCCTTCAGGCTGAAAAACACGCCTTTGCTGGTGCCGCCGCGCATGTAGGTCGCGGGAATCTTGATTTGCGGTGCATGAGCCATGGTGTTGCTTACTCCTTAGCTTGAAAACGGACACGGGACTCAAAGTCCCGTGTCGGTACAGCCTGTGTTAGACGGCTACTGCCGACTCTTCGAGGAAGTCCTGGGCGAAGCGTTGCAACACGCCGCCCGCCTCGTAGATCGACACTTCTTCGGCGGTGTCCAGACGGCAAGTCACCGGCACATCGACGCGCTCGCCATTCTTGCGATGGATCACCAGCGTCAGCTCGGCGCGTGGCGTGCGATCGCCAATCACGTCATAGGTTTCGCTGCCGTCGATGGCCAGGGTGTGGCGGTTGGTGCCAGGCTTGAACTCCAGCGGCAACACGCCCATGCCCACCAGGTTGGTGCGGTGGATGCGCTCGAAACCTTCGGCGGCAATCGCTTCGACACCGGCCAGGCGCACGCCCTTCGCCGCCCAGTCACGGGACGAACCCTGACCGTAGTCGGCACCGGCAATGATGATCAGCGGCTGCTTGCGATCCATGTAGGTTTCAATCGCTTCCCACATGCGCATCACTTTGCCTTCCGGCTCGACGCGGGCCAGCGACCCCTGCTTGACCTTGCCGTTTTCCACAACCATTTCGTTGAACAGTTTCGGGTTGGCGAACGTGGCCCGCTGCGCGGTCAGGTGGTCGCCACGGTGCGTTGCGTAAGAGTTGAAGTCCTCCTCCGGCAGGCCCATTTTTGCCAGGTATTCGCCGGCGGCGCTGTCGAGCATGATGGCGTTGGAAGGCGACAGGTGATCGGTGGTGATGTTGTCTGGCAGCACCGCCAGCGGACGCATGCCCTTGAGCGGACGCGCGCCGGCCAGTGCGCCTTCCCAGTACGGCGGACGACGGATGTAGGTGCTCATTTCGCGCCACTCGTACAACGGCGCGACTTTCGGGCCGGTGTCTTCGTGGATGGCGAACATCGGGATGTAGACCTGGCGGAACTGTTCCGGCTTCACCGAGGCTTTCACCACGGCGTCGATTTCTTCGTCGCTCGGCCAGATATCCTTGAGGCGGATTTCCTTGCCGTCGACCACGCCCAGCACGTCCTTCTCGATGTCGAAACGGATGGTGCCGGCAATCGCATACGCAACCACCAACGGCGGCGAAGCGAGAAATGCCTGCTTGGCGTACGGGTGAATCCGACCGTCGAAGTTACGGTTGCCGGACAACACTGCCGTGGCGTACAGATCGCGATCGATGATCTCTTGCTGGATCACCGGGTCCAGTGCACCGGACATACCGTTGCAGGTGGTGCAAGCGAAGGCCACGACGCCAAACCCGAGTTGTTCCAGCTCATCGGTCAGGCCGGCTTCGTCGAGGTACAGGGCCACGGTTTTCGAACCCGGCGCCAGGGACGACTTGACCCACGGCTTGCGGGTCAAGCCGAGCTTGTTGGCGTTGCGCGCCAGCAAGCCAGCGGCGATCACGTTGCGCGGGTTACTGGTGTTGGTGCAGCTGGTGATGGCGGCGATGATCACCGCGCCGTCCGGCATCTGGCCTGGCACATCCTCCCATTTACCGGAGATGCCTTTGGCGGCCAGGTCCGACACCGCCACCCGGGCGTGCGGGTTGCTCGGGCCGGCCATGTTGCGCACCACCGAAGACAGATCGAAAGTCAGGCCGCGCTCATATTGCGCGCCTTTGAGGCTGTCGGCCCACAGGCCGGTGGTCTTGGCGTAGTTCTCGACCAACTGCACCTGCTCGTCTTCACGACCGGTGAGCTTGAGGTAGTCGATGGTCTGCTGGTCGATGTAGAACATCGCCGCCGTGGCGCCGTACTCCGGGGCCATGTTGGAGATGGTCGCGCGGTCGCCGAGGGTCAGCGCGGAAGCGCCTTCACCGAAGAACTCCAGCCAGGCACCGACCACTTTTTGCTTGCGCAGGAACTCGGTCAGCGCCAGCACCATATCGGTCGCGGTGATGCCCGGTTGCAGTTTGCCCGTGAGTTCGACGCCAACGCTTTCCGGCA
>NZ_RCOE01000212.1:0-7305 GCF_004321495.1 Pseudomonas sp. Sample_10 | reverse complement strand
TTCTTGATGATGCCGTCGACGGCGCTAAAATCGTCCGCCACCGCGCGGTAGAAAGCTTGGGGTTGCATCAGCGAGAGTCGCTCCAGAAGGGTTGCGCGGCATGCTAGGACCCCCGTCCAGACCTGTCAAGGCGCGATGGACGGCCACTTGCGCGAGGCAGATTGCTTGCGTACAATCGCGCACCCTGAACTTCCTGGGCAGCACCTGCCTTACGCAATTGCAAGCGGGCCTTCCAGCCCCATGCAGCCATGCCAGCCAATACCTCTTCTTATAAAGAGCTGGGTGAGCAGGATTATCGGAGAAATACCATGTCTTATGCAGTAATCGTTACTGGCGGCAAGCAGTACAAAGTCGCCCCAGGTGAATACCTGAAGATCGAAAAACTGGAAATCGCTACCGGCGAATCCGTTACCTTTGATCGCGTTCTGTTGGTTGCCAACGGTGACGACGTGAATATCGGTGCTCCAGTTGTTGCTGGCGCTACCGTTGTGGCTGAAGTGATCTCCCAAGGTCGTCACGATAAAGTCCGCATCATCAAGTTCCGTCGTCGTAAGCACCACATGAAGCGTATGGGCCACCGCCAGTGGTACACCGAGATCAAAATCACCGGTATTCAGGCTTAATTTCAGCCTAATTCCTCACTAGGAGAATTGAACTCATGGCACACAAAAAAGCTGGTGGTAGTACCCGTAACGGTCGCGACTCAGAAGCCAAACGCCTTGGCGTGAAGATGTATGGCGGCCAGGCTATCAAAGCAGGCAACATCATCGTGCGTCAGCGCGGCACCCAATTCCACGCTGGCTACGGCGTTGGCATGGGTAAGGATCACACCCTCTTCGCTAAAGTCGAAGGCGTGATCAAGTTCGAAGTAAAAGGCGCCTTCGGTCGTCGTTACGTGAGCGTAGTCGCAGCTTAATTGCGCGATCGCTGGAAAAGCCCTGTCTCGCGACGGGGCTTTTTCGTTTGTGGGGTGAGTCTCTTGCAAAGCTGTTTGTATGGGCTGTCGGCGTACGATGTAGGTGTCGTGGTTTGGGGTCGCTGCGCTCATTTTTGCAAGAGTCTTATGTCTTGATTGTTTTTCGGCTCGTCCGTATGGCGAGAGGCGTTTGTTATGAAGTTTGTTGATGAAGTATCGATTCGAGTAAAGGCCGGTGACGGCGGCAATGGCTGCATGAGTTTCCGTCGCGAAAAATTCATCGAAAACGGTGGCCCTAACGGCGGTGATGGCGGTGATGGCGGTTCCATCTACATGATGGCCGACGAGAACCTCAACACCCTGGTCGACTACCGTTACACCCGGCACTTCGATGCCGAGCGTGGCTCCAACGGCGGCAGCACCGACTGCACCGGCAAGAAGGGCGAGGATCTGATCCTGCGTGTACCTGTGGGTACCACGGTGATCGACTCTGCCACTCAAGAAGTGATCGGCGACCTGACCAAGGCCGGCCAGAAGCTGATGGTGGCTCATGGTGGTTGGCACGGCCTGGGCAACACCCGTTTCAAATCCAGTACCAACCGTGCGCCACGCCAGACTACGCCGGGCAAGCCGGGTGAGCAGCGTGACTTGAAGCTGGAAATGAAAGTGCTCGCGGACGTCGGTCTGCTGGGCTTGCCGAACGCTGGTAAAAGTACCTTTATCCGTTCGGTATCGGCCGCCAAGCCGAAAGTGGCCGATTACCCGTTCACAACCCTGGTGCCGAACCTGGGGGTGGTCAGCGTCGATCGCTGGAAAAGCTTCGTGGTCGCGGACATCCCGGGTCTGATCGAAGGCGCTTCCGATGGCGCGGGTCTGGGGATTCGCTTCCTCAAGCACTTGTCGCGTACCCGTCTGTTGCTGCACCTCGTCGACATGGCGCCGCTGGATGAAACCAGCGCTCCGGACGCCGCCGAAGTCATCGTCAACGAGCTGACCAAATTCAGCCCGTCGCTGGCTGAGCGCGATCGCTGGTTGATCCTGAACAAGTGCGACCAGATCCTCGATGAAGAGCACGATGCTCGCGTCAAGGAGATCGTCGATCGTCTGGAGTGGACCGGTCCGGTCTATGTGATCTCGGCCATCGCCAAGCAGAACACCGAGCGTCTGTGCCACGACATCATGCGTTACCTGGAAGATCGCGCCGATCGCCTGGCCAACGACCCGGCCTACAAGGAAGAATTGGCCGATCTCGATCAGCGCATTGAAGATGAGGCGCGTGCCCAGCTGCAGGCGCTGGACGATCAGCGTGCTCTGCGTCGCAGTGGCGTGAAGTCGGTCCATGACATCGGTGACGATGATTGGGATGAAGAAGATGTGGATGACGAAGACGGTCCGGAAATCATTTACGTGCGTGACTGATTCGTTGCGATAAACTTAAGCGCCGCTCAATCGAGCGGCGTTTTAGTATCTGGAATCGTCGATGGTCACTCATAACCACGAATAACCACGAATAACGTCACGGGCAGTGCCAGGTCGCGCTGTCCTCAAAGCAAAGGTTGAAGATGATGCGGAGCAAGGTGACAGGTGCGCAGCGTTGGGTCGTGAAGATCGGCAGCGCTTTGCTGACGGCAGACGGCAAAGGCCTGGATCGCGCGGCAATGGGTGTCTGGGTAGAGCAGATGGTGGCCCTGCATGAGGCGGGCGTCGAGCTGGTGCTGGTGTCCTCCGGGGCGGTGGCGGCCGGTATGAGCCGTCTGGGCTGGACCTCCCGACCCAGTGCAATGCACGAACTCCAGGCCGCTGCGGCAATCGGTCAGATGGGGCTCGTGCAGGCCTGGGAGTCGAGCTTTGCCGAGCATGGTCGGCACACGGCGCAGATTCTCCTGACCCACGACGACTTGTCTGACCGCAAGCGCTACCTCAACGCCCGCAGTACCTTGCGTGCGCTGGTTGAGCTGAAGGTGATCCCTGTCATCAACGAGAACGACACCGTGGTCACCGACGAAATCCGTTTCGGCGACAACGATACCCTGGCGGCGCTGGTGGCCAACCTGGTCGAGGCTGATTTGCTGGTGATCCTGACCGATCGCGACGGCATGTTCGACGCCGATCCGCGCAACAATCCCGATGCACAGCTGATCTACGAAGCGCGCGCCGATGATCCCGCACTTGATGCGGTGGCGGGTGGTACGGGTGGTGCGCTGGGTCGTGGCGGCATGCAGACCAAGCTGCGCGCGGCGCGTCTGGCGGCGCGTTCCGGGGCGCATACCATCATCGTTGGTGGGCGTCTTGAGCTTGTGCTGGATCGCCTCAAGGCTGGCGAGCGCATTGGCACCTTGCTCTCGCCGGAGCGCGGCATGCTGGCGGCGCGCAAGCAATGGCTGGCCGGGCATCTGCAAACCCGTGGCACCCTGGTGCTCGATGCGGGGGCTGTGACGGCGTTGTCTAAGGGCAATAAAAGCTTGTTGCCGGTTGGGGTCAAGCTGGTCCAGGGCAGTTTCCGTCGCGGCGAAATGGTGGTTTGCGTGGCGCCGGACGGTCGTGAGATTGCCCGTGGCCTGGCCAACTACAGCGCGCTGGAAGCACAAAAAATCATCGGTCAGTCGTCTGATGCGATTGTCGGTCTGTTGGGTTACATGGCGGAACCGGAACTGGTTCACCGCGATAACCTGATTCTGGTCTGAAGGAATACCTGAATGCGCGTGGCAAAAGGATTGTTGGGGCTGCTGTTGGCAATGCCATTGTTGGCTTCGGCCGAGGAGATTGGTCAAGTGTCGACGGTGTTCAAATTCGTCGGCCCGAATGACCGGATCGTCGTCGAGGCGTTTGATGATCCCAAGGTCGAAGGTGTGACCTGCTATCTGTCGCGCGCCAAGACGGGCGGCGTGAAGGGTGGTCTTGGCTTGGCTGAAGATCGTGCCGAAGCGTCCATCGCTTGTCGCCAGGTGGGGCCTATCAGTTTCAAGGGTGAGCTCAAGGATGGCGACGAGGTGTTCAAGGAGCGCACGTCGCTGGTGTTCAAAACCATGCAGGTGGTGCGTTTCCTCGACAAGAAGCGCAATACGCTGGTGTATCTGGTGTACAGCGATCGCTTGATCGAAGGCAGTCCGCAGAATGCGGTGACGGCGATCCCGATCTTGCCGTGGGCTCAGCAGTGATTTGAAGATTGTCTTCGCGGTCAGGCCTCGCTCCTGCTGGGTGGGGCTTGCCCGCGAAGGTGTGGATTGATGCGCACCAAATCGCAGGCAATAAAAAACCGACCCTGAGGTCGGTTTTTTAATGAACGAGTCGCTTAGGCAGCAGCGGCAACGTTCAGGGCCTTGACGTGGCCATTCAGGCGGCTCTTATGGCGAGCAGCCTTGTTCTTGTGGATGATGCCTTTATCGGCCATGCGGTCGATAACTGGCACAGCCAGAACGTAAGCAGCTTGAGCTTTTTCAGCGTCTTTTGCGTCGATGGCTTTAACTACATTCTTGATGTAGGTACGAACCATGGAACGCAGGCTGGCGTTGTGGCTGCGACGCTTCTCAGCCTGTTTTGCACGTTTTTTGGCGGAAGGTGAGTTGGCCACCGTCGAGCTCCTCGAAAGACTTTTTAGGAAATAGCAAACAAAATAGGCCGCGAATCATGCCGATGAGTTGAGGTCTTGTCAAGGGCGGTTGAGACGTTCCGCTAAGTGGTAGGTACTACACCTCTGGATATTTCTTTCCAGCGTGCGACCTGTAAACTCGCGAGCTTTGGCTCTGTGCTGTTGCGGCGCGGAGTATCGCATAAGTAGGCGCATTGTTCGCCTGCTGTTTATCGACAGGCACAAACTCTTTCAATGAATCTGCTCAAATCGTTGGCCGCCGTCAGCTCTATCACGATGCTTTCCCGGGTTCTCGGGTTCGTTCGTGACACCCTCATTGCGCGGGCATTCGGCGCGGGAATGGCGACCGACGCCTTTTTCATCGCCTTCAAGCTGCCAAACCTGTTGCGACGGATTTTCGCCGAGGGCGCGTTTTCCCAGGCCTTCGTGCCGATTCTCGCCGAATACAAAAGTCAGCAGGGCGATGAGGCGACGCGAACATTCATTGCTTACGTTTCGGGCCTGCTGACACTGGTGCTGGCGCTGGTCACCGCGTTGGGCATACTGGCCGCGCCATGGGTCATCTGGGTAACAGCACCGGGTTTCACCGATACCCCGGAAAAATTCGAGCTCACCACTGACCTGTTGCGGGTGACCTTTCCTTACATATTGCTGATCTCCCTTTCATCGCTGGCAGGCGCAATCCTCAATACCTGGAACCGTTTTTCGGTGCCGGCGTTCGTGCCGACGCTGCTCAATGTCAGCATGATTGTCTTCGCGCTGTTCCTGACCCCGTATTTCGATCCGCCGGTAATGGCACTGGGTTGGGCGGTGTTGGTGGGTGGTCTTGCGCAGCTGCTCTATCAACTGCCGCATCTGAAAAAAATCGGCATGCTGGTGCTGCCGCGCCTGAATTTGCGCGACACCGGTGTCTGGCGAGTAATGAAGCAGATGCTGCCGGCGATTCTCGGGGTGTCGGTGAGTCAGATCTCGCTGATCATCAACACTATTTTCGCTTCGTTCCTGGTCGCAGGTTCCGTGTCCTGGATGTATTACGCCGATCGTTTGATGGAATTGCCATCCGGTGTGCTGGGTGTGGCGCTGGGGACAATCCTGCTGCCGACCCTGGCCAAGACCTACGCCAGCAAGGATCGCCAGGAATACTCACGCATTCTTGATTGGGGGTTGCGGCTGTGCTTTGTGCTGGTGCTGCCTTGCGCTCTGGCATTGGCGATTCTGGCCGAACCGCTCACGGTTTCGCTGTTCCAGTACGGTCAGTTCGATGCCCATGACGCCGCCATGACCCAGCGTGCGTTGATCGCCTATTCCGTCGGTTTGCTCGGGATCATCGTGATCAAAGTGCTGGCGCCGGGCTTTTATGCGCAACAAAACATCCGCACGCCGGTAAAAATCGCAATTTTCACTCTGGTGGTCACTCAGCTGTTCAACCTGTTGCTGATCGGCCCGCTGGCGCACGCCGGCCTGGCGCTCGCCATCAGCGCCGGGGCCTGTCTGAATGCCGGGCTGCTTTTCTATCAATTGCGCAAGCAGCAGATGTATCAGCCGCAACCGGGCTGGGCAAAGTTCGGCTTCAAGCTGGTGATTGCGGTGGTGGTGATGTCCGGCGTATTGCTGGCCGGGATGCACTTTATGCCGGCCTGGGGCGAAGGGCAGATGCTTGAGCGTTTCCTGCGTCTCGGAGCTTTGGTGGTTGCCGGTGTGGTTGCCTATTTCGGCATGTTAATGTTGATGGGCTTCCGTTTGCGCGACTTCAACCGCAAGGCGTTGGGCTGAGGATAAAACCTCGATATCTGTCATGAAAAAACGGCACGGGCCGGCATTTCTGTCGGCTCGATTACTTTGGGATACGGTGTTGCCTGTCGTCGGCCGCCGGGTGTGGTTATAATCGACCACTTTATGAGCAAGAAGCGCGTTATGCAGCTGGTTCGAGGCCTCCACAATCTGCGCCCCCAGCATCGGGGCTGTGTCGCCACTATTGGCAACTTTGACGGTGTACACCGTGGCCACCAGGCTATCCTGGCGCGGCTGCGTGAGCGTGCGCTCGAGTTGGGCGTGCCCAGCTGCGTGGTGATTTTCGAGCCGCAGCCGCGAGAGTTTTTCGCTCCGGACACCGCACCGGCCCGTCTGGCCCGCCTGCGTGACAAACTGCAGCTGCTGGCTGGCGAAGGCGTCGACCGGGTCTTGTGCCTGGCGTTTAACCATCGCCTGAGCAAACTCAGCGCCAGCGAATTCGTCGATACCATTCTGGTGGACGGCCTCGGTGTACAGCACCTTGAAGTCGGTGACGACTTCCGTTTCGGCTGTGACCGGGTAGGCGATTTCGATTTCCTGCAACAGGCCGGCGTCATGCAGGGCTTCACCGTTGAAGCGGCGCAGACCGTCGAGCTCGATGGCATTCGCGTCAGCAGTACCCAGGTGCGTAACGCACTGGCGGCTGCCGATTTTGCCCTCGCTGAACGTCTGCTCGGGCGCCCGTACCGGATTGCCGGTCGCGTGTTGCATGGCCAGAAACTGGCGCGCCAACTGGGTACGCCCACTGCCAACATTCAACTCAAGCGTCGCCGTGTGCCGCTGACAGGCGTTTACCTGGTCAGCGTCGACCTCGATGGCAAGACCTGGCCGGGTGTCGCCAATATCGGCGTTCGACCTACGGTCCAGGGGGATGGCAAAGCCCATCTCGAAGTTCATCTTTTAGATTTTGCCGGCGATCTGTATGACCGGCGTATGACGGTGGTTTTCCACCAAAAGCTGCGTGAAGAGCAGCGTTTCGCCTCTCTGGAGGCGCTTAAGACGGCGATCA
>NZ_RCOE01000008.1:0-65183 GCF_004321495.1 Pseudomonas sp. Sample_10 | reverse complement strand
CAACGGGAGTCACAATCCCGTGCTCTACCAACTGAGCTACGCCCACCATATTGCGCTACTTGTGCCAAAGCTGCCTAATGGCGCACCCGGCAGGACTCGAACCTGCGACCATCCGCTTAGAAGGCGGATGCTCTATCCAGCTGAGCTACGGGCGCCTTGTTAATCTGTATTCTTGGACGATTACAAACTAAGTGCTTTCAGTCTCGCCGAATTAAACATCAACTCTGCTCAACCTTCTTAACCAGTGCTAGGCTGTGCCCGACAAGTGCGACGAATGTTATAGGTGAGCCTGAAGGTCGTCAACTCTTTTTTAAAAAAAATTCATTTAATTAAAGGGGTTAGGGGAATTTGCAGACCAAGCGCCTTTGCCCTCACCGCATGACATGCGAGAATGCGTTCTCTTTTTTTCCCCTCTCGATGGTTAATCACGCGCAATGACTGCACAACTAATCGACGGCAAATCGATCGCCGCCAGCCTGCGCCAGCAGATCGCCCAACGTGTCACCGAGCGTCGCCAGCAAGGCCTGCGCACGCCGGGCCTCGCGGTGATCCTGGTCGGCAGCGATCCTGCCTCTCAGGTTTATGTCTCGCACAAGCGTAAAGACTGTGAAGAGGTCGGCTTCCTTTCCCAGGCTTACGACCTGCCTTCCGAAACCACTCAAGAAGCACTGGCCGATCTGATCGATCGCCTGAATGACGATCCCGCCATTGATGGCGTCCTGTTGCAGCTTCCTCTGCCTGAACACCTGGACGCGTCCAAACTGCTGGAGCGCATCCGTCCGGACAAAGACGTCGACGGCTTCCATCCCTACAACGTCGGCCGCCTTGCCCAGCGCATTCCACTGCTGCGCCCGTGCACGCCAAAAGGCATCATGACCCTGCTGGAAAGCACCGGTGCCGATCTGTACGGAATGAATGCCGTGGTCGTCGGTGCATCCAACATTGTTGGCCGCCCGATGGCGATGGAGTTGTTGCTGGCCGGTTGCACCGTGACCGTCACCCACCGATTCACCAAGGATCTGGCTGGCCACGTCGGTCGCGCCGATCTGGTCGTCGTTGCCGCTGGCAAGCCCGGCCTGGTCAAGGGTGAGTGGATCAAGGAAGGCGCGATCGTGATCGACGTCGGCATCAACCGCCAGGAAGACGGCAAGCTGGTTGGCGACGTGATCTACGAAACCGCCCTGCCCCGCGCCGGCTGGATCACTCCGGTACCCGGCGGCGTCGGTCCGATGACCCGCGCCTGCCTGCTGGAAAACACCCTGTACGCAGCCGAAACCCTGCACAGCTGAGCCTCGCTGCATAGATGACCGGCAACACAAGGAACCCCGCCCATGGCGGGGTTCTTTTTTGCCTGCGCAGCAGCTTCGACCATCCGCCGGAAAATAACTTTTTTTTCATGTTTTCCGGGACTTTCACCTGGTACTTGAACAACCATCGACAGTTATTCAGCCATACTCCAGAATGTCGCGCTTTTCGAGAAATAGCCCGTTACAACACGGCATATCAACACTTTATGAGTCTGCCAGCGTGAAAATCCGTCTTTCCATCCTGAGCCTATTTTTTGCAGTTACAGGGACTTTCATCACGCCAATCGCCAGCGCTGGCGAAACCACTGCAGCGCCTCGTTCCACCTCGCAACTCAAACTCGCTTCCGGCAGCTCTTTACTGCTGGATATCCAGACCAACAAAGTCATCTACGCCAGCAACCCCGACGTTGTCGTGCCCATCGCTTCCGTCAGCAAATTGATGACCGGCCTGGTCGTGGTGGAAGCCCGGCAGAACATGGACGAGTACATCAACATCAACATCAGCGACACGCCAGAAATGAAGGGTGTGTATTCCCGGGTAAAACTCAAGAGCGAGTTGCCACGCCGGGAAATGCTGCTGATTGCCCTGATGTCATCGGAAAACCGCGCCGCCGCGAGCCTCGCCCACCATTATCCGGGTGGTTACGCCGCGTTTATTGCGGCGATGAATGCCAAAGCCCGGGCCCTGGGCATGACCAATACCCATTTCGTCGAGCCAACAGGTCTCTCCCCGCGCAACGTTTCGACCGCACGTGATTTGAGCAAACTGCTGATCGCCGCGCACAAGTATCCGCTGCTGACCGAGTTGAGCACGACCAAGGAAAAAACCGTTACGTTCCGCAAACCCGTCTACAGCCTGGGCTTTCGCAATACCGACCATTTGGTCCGCAAGCCGGACTGGGACATCCAGCTGACAAAGACCGGTTTTACCAACGCAGCAGGCCACTGTCTGGTGCTCGTAACGCGGATGAGCAACCGCCCGGTGGCCCTGGTCATACTCGACGCCTATGGCAAATACACCCACTTTGCCGATGCCACGCGCATGCGTAATTGGGTTGAGAGTGGAAAAAGCGCGGACGTGCCTTCGGTTGCCCTGCAATACAAAGCGGATAAAAACCTGAAACAACGTCAAAGCGGTGTCGTCGAAGCTTCGAAGTAAATACTGACAACCGCAAGCAAAAGCCCCGAATATTCGGGGCTTTTTTCTTCAATCGTTGGGCAGCGGCATCTGGTCGTCATCCGGAATGCCGTCGCCTTTGCTTGGGTCTCGCCAGCCCTGGGGATGCTCGGTTGGCGCCACCGTCGGCCGAGCCAGCGGATCGCGCATCGGGCTATCCGGATCCAGTACGGGATCGATGTCCTCTTGCGGTGTAGTGGGAACGGTTTCCGGGCGTTTATCGTTGAAACTCGAATCAGTGGACATACACACCTCCATCAGACCTGAGGTTTCAGGTCACCGAGTGGATCGTAGGGCTTTGCGGGAGCCTTAGGGTCATCGCCCGGCTTCACGTCTTTAGGCGCCTTGGCCGGTCCGATGGGATCGACCTGAGGGTCGGCGAGGTCAGGAGAATCGGGGTCGAAGCCCAGCTCATCGCCGGACGAATGCTCAGACGAATGCGGGCCAGCGGGAGTATTGGAATGTGCCATGAGCGCCTCCTGATCGCGGCCCGAAAAGTACGGGCCTTGATAGTCAGAGGATACCGCTGCGCAGGGGTGCCCGGCAGATGACGAACGGGCTTAAAGGGCGCCCAAGGCTTTTTTGGCTTTCGCCGCCGCCTGCTCCTGACCGGCCTGGGCGAGATCGTTTGCCGCCTTCAGCCAGCGCTGCTGGTCGACGTCGGCGGGAATCTGCGTTGGCGCTTGAATCAACACCGCCCAGCCACCCGCATCCTTGAATGCCGATTCGAACGAACCGAAGCTCATCAGCAGCCGCTGATCCATTCCGGCTCGCAGTAATACAGTCTGCTTCTGCCGGTTGTACCCCGTGAGAATGGCATAACGCGGCTCGGACCAAAGCGCCGAACCTTCGGTAAACCGCACCATGACCGGATACCCGGCCGCCACCTGAGTCAGCAAGGCTGGCAGGTTGCTGTCCAGCGGATAGACCATCATCCCGTACTCGCGGGCGAGGTTTTGCATGTTCTGTTGCAATTGGGCTTCGGCGCCCGGCAGACGCAGCGGTTTATCCAGCAGGCCCGGAGTGATCACGATGCCTTGCTGGGACAACATGCTCGCCAGCACCTGCGGCCCGCTTTGATTGGCCACGCCCTTGTAGAAGCGACCACTGAGCTCCACCCGTTCCGGCAGACGCTTGATTTGTGGTGCCACGCTCCCCGCGCAGCCCGCCAGACCGGCGACACAACCCACGATGACCGCCACTGAAAGCATTCGAGAAATTACCCGCACCATCATCACTCTCTTGTTCAGACGCCAGGCAATCCGCTTCCCGGCTTGGCCGTCGATCATAGGACGCCACGGAGCATCGGTATAGCCTTAACCGGTAGTTGGCTGGTTTGCATAGAGCGAACTGGTTGATGGCTGTCGACCTTCGGTCAATAGCCTGAAACACGACAGCGACTAGACTGTCACTTGCATAGCGTGTCCGCCCGCTGCAGGGCAAAGAGGAGGCATTGATGAGCCTGATTATGACAATCGTGATGTTGATCAGCGGCTGGTTGGCCGTAGCCGCCGCCATGTTATGGGGCGTTCTGCGCGTTACCCGCCGGCACCATCCTTCAGCTCATTCAGCACCCGCGCCGAAAGCCGAAGAACCAGCCGCACACCACGTCACCGCGCACTGACGCCTACCGGATAAAAAAAGGCCGCCTGGACTCTCTTGAGTTCAGGCGGCCGTTCATTTAGCGAAGATTAAGCTTCAGCAGCTACACGCTTCTGTCTCGCCCTGCGAGACATCATGTTCAGCACTTCGATAGCAGCCGAGAATGCCATGGCGGCATAAACGTAACCTTTCGGTACATGGGCGCCGAAACCTTCGGCGATCAGCGTCATGCCGATCATGATCAGGAAGCCCAGGGCCAGCATGACCACGGTCGGGTTGTCGTTGATGAACTTGGCCAGTGGATCAGCCGCCAGCAACATCACCAGTACCGACACCACGACCGCAATGATCATGATCGGCAAATGCTCGGTCATGCCGACGGCGGTAATGATGCTGTCGATAGAGAACACCATGTCCAGCATCAGAATCTGACCAATGGCCGCGGCAAAGCCCAGGGTCACGGTCGAGGTTGCCGACTTCGGATCTTCCGGCGCCGGGTCCATGCTGTGATGGATCTCGGTGGTTGCCTTCCACAGCAGGAACAAACCACCAGCAATCAGGATCATGTCTTTCCAGGAGAACGCATGGCCGAGAATTTCAATGACCGGCGCGGTCAACTGGACAATGAATGCGATGGTGCTGAGCAAGCCCAAGCGCAGGATCAGCGCCATGCCGATACCGATGCGCCGCGCTTTCTGCCGATGCTGCTCGGGCAGTTTGTTGGTCAGGATCGAGATGAAGATCAGGTTATCGATGCCGAGCACGATTTCCATCACCACCAGGGTGGCCAGGGCAACCCAGGCAGTGGGGCTGGCGGCTAGTTGTAAAAGGTATTCCATGGGTCAGTCCTGGCTCGCTGTAAGACGGTTTAGATTTCCTGGGAAGAAGATTCGGTTTTTTCCGATTCTTTTTCTGATTCTTTTTTGCTGATCAGTCCGCCAGTGGCGTCACTGAGCGCCTGTTCGGCGGCTTTGTGGGTATCGTCTATGGCCTGCTTGGCGCTTTCCGCCGCCTTACCCATCAATTGCTGAGCGCTTTTTTCCGCCTGGTCGCAACCGGCCAACACCAGTAAAGATGAGATCAACAACGCCGTAGCTTTGAATTTCATGATGCTTCCCTCGATAGAACGAACGGGACCGAAACGATGGCCCGTTGATAGCGAGGCATTCTAGGGAGATGAATACTTCAGGAAAATTCGTTTTTTTACCGGCTATACTTCGGTTTTTGCGAACTATGAAAACGACATGCTCAACTATCGGCAATTACATTACTTCTGGGTCGTGGCCAAGACCGGCAGCATCGTTCGCGCCTGCGAACAACTGAACCTGACGCCACAGACCATCAGCGGGCAAATTTCCCTGCTCGAACAAACGTACGGAATCGAACTGTTTCGCCGGGTCGGAAGGCAACTAGAACTCACCGAAGCCGGGCGGCAGACCCTGCCCTACGCCGAGCAAATGTTTCAGCTGGGTGGTGAGCTGGAGCTGATGCTGCGTGCGCAGCCCAATGAACAGCAGATTCTGTTCCGGGTCGGCGTCGCCGATGTAGTGCCCAAATCCATCGTCTATCGGCTGATTGCGCCAACCATGGAATTGAGTGAACCGCTACGCATTACCTGTCGCGAGGACAAACTGGAGCGCCTGCTTGCCGACCTCGCGATCCAGCGCCTGGACCTGGTGATATCCGACAGCCCGATGCCGTCGCACCTGGATATCAAGGGCTACAGCCAGAAACTCGGTGAATGCGGGATCAGTTTTTTTGCCACCCCTGAGCTCGCGGCACAATATGGCCAGGATTTCCCCCGCAGCCTGAATGGCGCGCCTTTGCTGATTCCGGGACCGGAAACCGTGGTCCGCAGCCGTTTGCAACGCTGGTTCGCCGAACAGCAAATTCAGCCGCAAATTGTCGGCGAGTTCGACGACAGCGCGTTGATGCAGGCCTTTGGTCAATCCGGCAGCGGGATTTTCATCGGCCCGAGCGTGATCGCCGATGAAGTGAAACGCCAGTGCGGCGTGGAAGTGATTGGCCAGACCGACGCGGTGAGCGAGTCGTTCTACGCCATTTCGGTGGAACGCAAGGTCAAGCACCCCGGCATTGTCGCCATTACCGAAGGTGCCCGACGCGAGTTGTTTACGGCGCTGTGACCACTTCCCGAGGCTTGAAGGTCATCAGGGCGATGGCCAACAGGATCGATGCCAGGATAAAAGCCGCCGCGGCAAAACCAAGGCCTTGCAGGCCTACACTGTCGATCACCCGGCCGCCGATCATGGCGCCCAGGCCAATACCGAGGTTGGCCCCGGCAATGTTCAGCGAAGCAGCGAACGCCGGCGCCTGCGGTGCCGCCTTCATCAAACGCACATGGCTGACCAGGAACATCGCCGCCTGCGTCACGCCCCAGATGCCCATCGCCGCCGCCAGCCCCACGGGCGAATGAATGTTCGGCACCAGCGCCACCAGCCCGGCGATCATGAATGCGCAAAACATCATCGACGCCATCAGCGGATGACGGTCTACCGCGCGACCACCCAGCGAATTGCCGATCAACCCGACCGCGCCGAAACCCATCAGGCACCAGCCAACCACGGTGCCGTTGAAGCCGGCCAGGCGCTCGAGGATGTCCGCCAGATAGGTATAAGCAGTGAACATGCCGCTGAACACAATCACCGACAACAACACGTGACCGATCATCAACGGGCTGCGCAGGATCTTGAACTGCGAAAGGAAACTCACCTGATGTTGATGCAGGCTGGTTTTTGGCAAATAGATAAACAGCAACAACGCCTTGGCAAACGCGATGACAGCCAGGATCGCGAAAGCACTGCGCCAGCCGAAGGCATCGGAAATCAGTGTGCCCACGGGTATGCCGAACACCGTTGCGCAGACAATACCGAAGCCGATCTTGGCAATGGCCCGTCCCGCGTAGTCCGGCCCGACAATATCGACCGCTGTTTCACTGGCCAGGGCCCAGAACACCGGCAACCCCAGCGCCGGGATCAGCCGCGCGAACGCCATGACCCAGATATTCGGCGCCAGTGCCGCCAGTGTGTTGGCCAGACCAAACATGATCAACACCGAAATAAACAGCTTGCGCCGCTCGAAGCGCGCGAAGTACGCCGTCAGAAATGGGCCGAAGGCAGCAACAGTGAAAGCGAACAGCGTCACCAGCAGACCCGCTTGCGGGATGCTGACGCCTAGATCACGGGCGATGGCCGGCAACAGGCCGACGATGACGAACTCCGTGGTCAGCACCGTGAACCCGGCGGCAGACAACAGAAGGATGGGCAACAGCATGCAAAACTCCAGAAAACGAGAACACCAGCGATAGCCCGAAGGCTCACTGGCAATATGAAAATGAGGATGGCGAATATTAACAGAGTGCTTGCGGATGCGGTTGCACGAACCTGCAATTCGCGTTGAATGCCGGGGTGGCAGTTCGTCACAGGTCTGAAGGATCGCACCTACGCTGTGATAAAGTCCGCGCCCTGAAAAATGTACACCCTGTGGTGAATGTCCGGTCGGTTAGTCGAGACACCCATGGCGAGGGAGCTTGCTCCCTCGCCACAGGAATCAACGCTGGCATTTGCCCTGTGTTTCCTTCTCGGTTTCCTGCCTGCGGCCTGCCCTGTTTGTTGCCGCAAACCTGCGAAACCATGCATTAATAAAAATCAGAGATGCTGTTTTATGACTGCTTCATCCCCTTCTCTATTACACCGCATTAAACGCTTGAGCCTGGTCACGCAGATCGTGATCGGCCTGATCGCCGGTATTACCCTGGCGCTGCTTGCCCCCGACGCGGCGAAATCCACGGCGTTCATTGGCAAAGTGTTTGTCTCGGCACTGAAAGCCGTCGCACCGATTCTGGTGTTCATACTGGTGATGGCGTCCATCGCCAACCACAAGCACGGCCAGGAAACCCATATCCGACCGATTCTGTTCCTGTATCTACTGGGGACGTTCGCCGCTGCAGTGGTCGCGGTGATTGCCAGCATGATGTTCCCGTCCAGCCTTGTGCTGTCGACGCAGGACGTAGCAGTGACAGCGCCGGGCGGCATTGGCGAAGTGCTGCAAAGCCTGCTGTTGAGTGTGGTGGATAACCCGATCAGTGCGCTGATGAATGCCAACTTCATCGGCATCCTGGCCTGGGCCATCGGCATGGGTATCGCCATCCGCCATGCGGGCGACACGACGCGTGAAGTGCTGGGCGACCTGTCCAACGGCGTGACGGTTATCGTGCGACTGGTCATCAGCTTCGCGCCGCTGGGGATTTTCGGCCTGGTGGCTTCGACCCTGGCGACGTCGGGTTTTGGTGCCTTGATCGGCTATGCGCAACTGCTGGCCGTGCTGCTGGGTTGCATGTTGTTCGTGGCGCTGGTGATGAACCCGCTCATCGTGTTCTGGAAACTGCGCCGCAACCCGTATCCGCTGGTACTGACCTGCTTGCGCGAGAGCGGCATCACCGCATTCTTCACCCGCAGTTCGGCAGCGAACATTCCGGTCAACCTGGAGTTGAGCAAGCGTCTGGGCCTGCACGAAGACACCTACTCGGTGTCGATCCCTTTGGGTGCGACCATCAACATGGCCGGTGCTGCGATCACTATCACCGTGCTGACGTTGGCGGCCGTGCACACACTGGGGATCGCCGTGGATATCCCGACTGCGATCCTGCTCAGCGTCGTCGCGGCAATCTGCGCCTGCGGCGCTTCGGGTGTGGCCGGTGGTTCGCTGTTGCTGATTCCACTGGCGTGCAGCCTGTTCGGCATTCCAAGCGAAATCGCCATGCAGGTGGTAGCCGTTGGTTTCATTATTGGTGTGTTGCAGGATTCGGCGGAAACCGCTCTGAATTCTTCCACTGATGTGCTGTTCACGGCGGCGGCTTGCCTGGGTGAAGAGCAGAAAGCCGAACGGCTGGCGTAGTACATCGCCACTCCCACGGCAGATCGCTTGCCCATGAAAAAGCCCCCGCAGCCAAAGGCTCCGGGGGCTTTTTTACATCTGGACGGTTTAGAACGCGCCCATGTAATCGCGCTTGCCCACTTCCACACCGTTGTGGCGCAACAGTGCATAAGTGGTGGTGACGTGGAAGAAGAACTGCGGCAGGCCGTAGGTCAGCAGGTAAGCCTGGCCAGAAAAACGCTTTTCTTTCGGCGTGCCAGGACGGGTGACGATCTCGATGCCTTCCTTGCCATTGATCTGCTCAGGCGTGAACTCGCCGATGTAGGCCAGAACCTTGGCGATCAGCGCTTGCAGCTCGGCGAAAGTGGTTTCGGTGTCGTCGTACTTCGGCACTTCAACCTCGGCCAGACGCGAAGAAACGCCCTTGGCGAAATCGACGGCGATTTGCACCTGGCGCACCAGCGGGAACATGTCCGGGTACAGGCGGGCTTGCAGGAAGGCGTTCGGGTCGATGTTCTTGGCGGTGGCGTGGGCCTCGGCTTTTTTCAGTACATCGCTCAGGGCGTTGAGCATTTGCTGGAAAACAGGAACGGAGGCGTCGTACAGGGAAATGGTCATGGCGGTCTCGCGTGATGACAGGAGGAAACGTGGGGCCGATTATAGCCATGCGCGACCGTCCTGCGGCTTGTCTTTTATCCTGCAAGGATTAGGCTAGGCTGCTTCGATGGCACAGGGAAAAGCGCGATGAGCACTGAACAAGAACAGACCTTTGACGAACCACGCCTGAACGGCACGGAAATCCGCATTCTGGGTTCGTTGATCGAGAAACAGGCCACCAGCCCGGAAACCTATCCGCTTACCCTCAATGCCCTGGTGATTGCCTGCAACCAGAAAACCAGCCGCGAACCGGTGATGAACCTCACTCCCGGCCAGGTTGGGCAGAGCCTGCGTGCACTTGAAGGACGCGGTTTCACCAAACTGGTGATGGGCAGCCGCGCAGATCGCTGGGAACACAAAGTCGACAAGGCGTTGGAGTTGGTGCCGGCTCAGGTGATTCTGACCGGGCTGATGTTTTTGCGCGGACCGCAGACAGTCAACGAACTGCTGACCCGCAGTGGTCGCATGCATGAGTTTGAAGATGCCGAACAGGTGGTGCATCAGCTCGAGCGCTTGATTGCGCGAGGGATGGCGGTGCTGATTCCGCGACAGGCGGGGCAGCGCGAAGACCGTTATACCCATGCGCTGGGCGATCCGGCTGATATCGAGGCGATTCTCGCGGCGCGGCAGAACCCGTCGGAACGCGGCGCCGGCAGCGGTGTTTCGGTTGAGCGGATAGAGGAGCTGGAGGCGCGGATTGCGGCGCTGGAAGAGCGGCTGGCGCGGCTGGAATAACCGATCGGCTGGTCACCTTGGTGTTGGATTTAGCGCCGTCATCGCCAGCAGGCTGGCTCCCACATTGAAATGCATTCCATTGTGGGATCACAGCTAGCCTGCTGACGATGTGGCCGGTTCAAACATCAAGAGAACAGGGTTTATCAACCCCGCGCAAACGCCACCGCTTTCTGAAACTGTTCCTCTGTCGGGCGAACGCCGGTGTACAGCACAAACTGCTCCAAGGCCTGGATTGCAATCACTTCCAGCCCGGTAATGACCTTCTTGCCCTCGGCACGCGCCCGCACGATCAGCGGGGTTTCCGACGGTATCGCCACCACATCGAAGACGATATCCGCAGCCTTGATGACTTCGACGTCGAAGGCCAATTTACCGGCTTCTGCCCCGCCATCCATGCCCACCGGGGTTACGTTGACCAGCATCTGCGGACGACGGGTACCCAGGTCCGCTTGCCATTCATAACCCAGGGATTGGGCCAAAGCGCGGCCGGCGCGTTCGTTACGGGCCACGATCAAGCCGTTTTTGTAACCACCGTCACGCAGGGCACTGGCAACAGCCTTGGCCATGCCACCGCTGCCGCGCAGCGCAAACGTAGTGTCCTTGGGCACTTCGTGGGTTTGCAGCAGTTGGGCCACGGCGATGTAATCAGTGTTGTAGGCCTTGAGATGGCCGTCGGTGTTAACGATGGTGTTGATCGATTGAATGGCGGCGGCGGAAGCGTCCATTTCATCGACCAAGGCAATACAGGCTTCCTTGAACGGCATGGACACGCCACACCCGCGAATGCCCAGCGCACGAATACCGCCCACGGCACCCGGCAGATCCTGACTGCTGAACGCCTTGTAATAGAAATTCAACCCCAACTGTTCATACAGATGATTGTGAAATCGCAGGCCAAAGTTGCCGGGGCGCCCGGAAAGTGACATGCACAACTGAGTGTCTCGATTGGGGTTCATCTGCATGAAGATCTCCTTCTAACGCACTTTCAGATGGACGGGATTAGCCAGCCCAAGTGTTCTGATCAATGATAATCGCGTACCTGTCGGCGGCACCTGCAACCGTCAGAAAACCGGTACAGACCTTACACAAAATTTACCCTGCGGCTGTGCTGATTTTCAAAAAAACGCTGTCTTAGAAGTATCCCCGCGACAAACCTTGAGTCTATTGCAGACACAAGCGCTGGGGCGAAGAAGCGAGGAACTATCATGATCCGTACAATCCCCACAGTGGCCTTGCTGATCGGCGCTCTGACTATCGCCGGGCAGGCAGAGGCGCATGGCGGTGGCGGCGGCGGTTGGGAAGGCCCGGCGGTATTTGGCGCGATCGTGGGCACGGCCATCGTTGGCTCGGCCATCATCAACAGCAACCGACCGGTGTACGTCGCGCCGCAACCGGTCTATGCCCAGCCGGCCCCGGTCTATTACGCACCGCCACCGCCTCCGGTCTACTACCAACCGGCTCCAGTGTACGTGCAACAGCCGATCTACTACCGTCCGGCGCCGGTCTATTACGGACCACCCCGTGGCTATTACGGCCCGCCCCGCGGTTACTATCGCCCCCGTTACGGTCACTACTGACTGGTTCATCAAGCCCCGCAGTGACGGCTAGATGCTGCTCACTTAAAGCATCCTGTGGCGAGGGAGCTCGTCTTTGAGTGAGCAATATTGCGCTGTGATAGCGGGGCTTTTTTGGCCCGTTGTTTCGTCCTGAACAACGCTTTCACCTTCTGACTTATCATCAGGCTGGTCTGAATAAATCTCGCCGAGGTCGCTCTCGGGACAGCGAGTTGGGCATAAATGGGCAACAGTGTCGCGACACTGTTTCTGCCGCGCGGCAGCCAACGGTCATATTTATGTCATGTCAGGTCTGCAAGCTCGGACCTGTCCGTCAAGAACAGGTTGATAACAACAAGGACGACCTCATGCCAACGCAAAATCCGCACCGCATTGTCGGCCTGTGCACTTCAAGCAAGGTGTACAACGCGCTGACCGAACTCAAGCACCTGGAAGGTCATCGCAGCGCCAAGTTCCTTTCGCTGCTGACGCAAAACCTGGTGCGCAAAGGCCTGCTCAATGAGCAGGAAGTGGTGCACATGCTCGACCAGGTCGTCGATTGAGCGACAGCGGGTCAATTGCCCTCACTCGCATCAATGACCACTATCGAAAACGGTGATTGTTCGTAAAAACCTGCGCCACGTAAGGTAGCCCCATAGATTGATGGAGGTTACTTATGATGTCTCAAGTTCAGATCATGTCCGTTATCGGCAGCGCCGTCCCTGCACCGCTCAGAGCGCTGGGCATGCTTGCCTGCTGGTATCTCGTCCAGGATGGCGAACAAATCAGCGGCCCGCTCACCTCACTGCCCGATGCCCAGGCGCTGTCGCAGCAAATCAGTGCTGGCCAGCAAGGCAAGCTCAACGCCTAAGGCAACTGAACCCGCGGCTTGGTCTCGATGAAAATCGCCCAGCTCGACATGAACAGTGCGGCAATCAACGGCCCGATGACAAAGCCGTTGAGACCGAAGATCGCCAGGCCACCCAAGGTGGAAATCAGGATCATGTAATCGGGCATCTTCGTGTCCTTGCCCACCAGGATCGGTCGCAGCACGTTATCGACCAGGCCGATCACGAACACACCGAACAAGGCCAATGTCACGCCTTGCCAGATCGCCCCGGTAAACAGGAAAAACGCTGCCACCGGCGCCCAGACAATCCCGGCCCCCACAGCCGGCAACAGCGACAGAAACGCCATCAGCACTGCCCAGATCAAGACACTGGGAATATCCAGAAACCAGAAGATCAAACCGCCCAACGCGCCCTGCGTGATCGCCACCACCAGATTGCCCTTCACGGTCGCCCGCACCACGCGGTTGAACTTGAGTTGCAAACGGCGCTTCTGGGTTTCCTCCAGCGGTACGGCCATGCGCACCTTGCGCGCAAGTTCGGCACCGTCACGCAAGAAGAAAAACAGCAGGTACAGCATGATGAAAAAGCTGACGATGAACTCGAACGTGCCCTGACCAAAACTGAACACCTGGGTAGCAACGAATTCATTGCCGGACATGGCGCTCTTGATGATTTTCTCCCGCAGCCCATTCAGTTCGCCCATTCCGAAACGGTCGAGCAAATGCTGGAAGTAGGCCGGCAGGCTGTGCTTGAACTGCGTCACGTAGCCGGCTATGTCCAGTTCACCACTCTCGATCTTCTGGTAGACCGCTGTTCCTTCCTGCACCAGAAAGATGCTCAGGACAATCACCGGCAGGATCGCGATCAACAAACAGATGCTCAAGGTGAGCATGGAGGTGAGGTTGCGCTGCCAGCCGAATTTCAATTGCAGCCTTCGCTGTAGAGGGGCGAACAGAATCCCGAGGATCACCGCCCAGAATACGGCACCGTAAAACGGCAACAATATCCAGATGAAAGCAACGCTTACCAGTGCCAGCAGGATCGTCAACGACCTGTCTTTAAGTGTTTCTTCGTTCATGTCCGATCCATGCCAGTCTGCCTGAACGCGAAAGTACGTCCTGTTCCTTAGGCCGCCACGGCTCGCACGAGTGCCATCCGTTTGTGAATAAAGCATAGATCCAGATCAATAAACCCTCGGAGCAAAGCGTTTACCCTGCTCGGCTTTTGCGATCGACTCACCATGAACCTCATTGCTCCGGAACTGCTCGCCCCCGCCGGCACCCTGAAAAACATGCGTTATGCGTTCGCCTACGGCGCCGATGCAGTGTATGCCGGTCAGCCGCGCTACAGTCTGCGGGTGCGCAACAACGAATTCGATCATGCCCATCTGGCCCTCGGCATTCGCGAGGCGCAGGCGCTGGGCAAACGTTTCTATGTAGTGGTCAACATCGCGCCGCACAACGCCAAGCTAAAGACCTTCCTCAAGGACCTGGCGCCCATCATCGCCATGGCGCCCGACGCGCTGATCATGTCCGATCCCGGCCTGATCATGCTGGTGCGCCGACACTATCCGCAGATGCCGATTCACCTTTCAGTGCAGGCCAACACCGTGAATTGGGCCAGTGTCGAGTTCTGGCAGCAACAGGGCTTGAGCCGGATCATCCTGTCGCGGGAGTTGTCGCTGGAAGAAATCGAGGAAATTCGCCAACAGGTTCCGGCCATGCAGCTGGAGGTATTTGTGCATGGTGCGTTGTGTATGGCCTATTCCGGGCGCTGCCTGCTGTCGGGCTACATGAACAAACGCGACGCCAACCAAGGCAGCTGCACCAACGCTTGCCGCTGGAAATACGCTGCGCAACCGGCCACCGAGAACCTGCTGGGAGAGATCGTCCAGACGTTCGAGCCGGAACCGACCCTGGGCATCGGCGCGCCCACCGACCAGGTGTTCCTGTTACAGGAAGCCAACCGTCCGGCCGAACAGATGCCGGCCTTCGAGGATGAACACGGCACCTACATCATGAACGCCAAGGATCTGCGCGCGGTGCAGCATGTCGAGCGCCTGACGCGGATGGGGGTGCACTCACTAAAAATCGAAGGCCGGACCAAATCGCATTTCTATTGCGCACGCACCACTCAGGTTTACCGCCGGGCAATCGACGATGCGGTGGCTGGCCGGACGTTCGACCGCAGCCTGATGGCAGATCTGGAATCCCTCGCCCAGCGCGGTTACACCGAGGGCTTCCTGCGGCGCCATGTGCACGACGAATACCAGAACTACCAGAACGGCAGTTCGGTATCAGAGCGACAACAGTTCGTCGGCGAACTGACAGGCGAACGTCAGGGGCGTTTGGCGCAAGTAAAGGTGAAAAACCGTTTTGCCTTGGGCGACCACATGGAACTGATGACGCCCAAGGGCAACTTCCACTTCGATCTGCACCAGCTGCAGAACATGCAAGGCGAGCCCATCAAAGTGGCACCGGGCGACGGACACACGGTGTATTTGCCGATTCCGGATGCGGTGGATCTGAATTTCGGGCTGCTGATGCGGGATTTGTCGTAACCCTCCTATAGAGCGTCAGGCGAACTCTTCGCGCAACATCGCCACAAACGCCTCACGCGCCGGGTGCACCCCGGCGTTTTCATGCCAATAAAACAGGTTTTCAATGGCCGTCAGTTCAGCAAACTCATAGCCCACGCAACCCGCGCCCTTGGCGTATTGATCGAACACGCCCTTGGGCACCAATGCCACGCCTGCCCCGGCACTCACACAGCCGACGATTGCGCCGTAACTGGCCAGACTGACAATCGGCAACGCCATGCCCTGGCGCAACAACCAATGCTCCAGCGCCGCTCGGTACGGACAACCTTGAGGCCACATGAACACGGTCTTGTCCTGCAGATCCGCCATGTCGTGCACCGGCCCAAGCGACGTCGAGGCGATCAGCAACAGGTCTTCGCGGTACATTGGCGTACGCTTGAGATGCGAGCGCTCGACATCCACCGCGACGATTGCGCCGTCAAGTCGATGGCTCAACGTGTCATCGAGCAACTGCCCCCAACTGCCCGTGGTCAATTCCAATGCTACCGCTGGATAGCGCTTGTGAAACTTGGCCAGCAAGCGCGGCAAGCGTCCCGTAGCGGAAGACTCGATGGCGCCAATGCGCAATGGCCCGGACGGCTCAGCCATCGGGTCCACCGCACGCTTGGCTTCAGCGGTCAGGGCCAGAATCCTCGAGGCGTAGGCCAGAAAGGTCTGGCCAGACGGGCTGATACGCAAACCACGCCCTTCACGCAGAAACAGCGCCACACCCAACTCCGCTTCCAGCGACTTGATGCGCGCCGTGATATTCGACGGCACGCAATGCAACAGCTCGGCGGCACGGGCAATACTGCCAACCTCGGCCACGGTCTTGAACATGCGAATCTGCGCCAGCTCCATACATCACCCAAAGTGAATAGATAGCGCAGTATAAGTCAGTTGTGATGAACGATAAGGATTCCGATACTCGGCGCATATTCCACCGGTGCCCGACCATGAATCCTCTGACCCCCTCCCCCCTGAAAATCATCCTGACCATGCTGTTCGTTGTCGCCTGCTGGGGATACTCCCCGAGCGGCATCCACATCGGATTGCTGGCCTACGACCCTGTGCATCTGGCGTTGCTGCGCTTTCTGATCGCTTCAGTGTTCATGGCCGCGGTCGCGCTGTTGCGCGGCATTCATCTGCCGAGACTCCGAGATCTGCCACTGCTGTTCGGGCTGGGTTTGTTTGCGGTGAGCCTGCATCACGTGGCGATCAATTTCGGCCAACAGGGCGTCAGCGCCGGCGCATCGAGTGTGCTGGCACAGACGACGCCGCTGTTCAGCACCTTGCTGGCGCGCTTCGTATTCAAGGATCGGGTTAGCGTCTGGCGCTGGGGGTGCGTCGTCCTCGGATTGGTCGGTGTGATGATTGTCGTGGCAGGTGATCACGGCTTCGGCAGCATCGACGCCCATGGCTTGTTGATTCTGCTCTCGGCATTGTCGTGGAGTGTCTACTTCGCGATGCAAAAGCATCACACCGGGCGTTACGACGGCCTGACGCTGGTTTGCTACACGGTCTGGTCCGGTACTGCGCTGCTGTTGGTGTTCCTGCCGGGGCTGGCGGATCAGGTGATGAATGCGCCGCTGCGGGTACAGTTCGCGGTGTTTGCCCTGGGGATTTTTCCGAGTGCGCTGGCGTATCTGGCATGGGCCTACGTGCTGGCGCACGTGGATCTGAGCCGGGCAACGATGACCCTGTATCTGGTGCCGCCGATGGCGATGTTGATCGCTTCTTTTGCCCTCGGTGAAAGGCCGACGCTGATGGTTGGAGTGGGTGCGGTGGTGGTGTTGATCAGTGTGTTGGCGTTGAACCTGGAGCGGCGCCCAATGCCTCGGGCGGCGAGCGCCTGATCATGAAGACAGGTTGAAAAATTGGGCCTCTTCGCGGGCAAGCCTCGCTCCTACGGATCAATTCGATACCGTAGGAGCGAGGCGTGCCCGCGAACGGCGATAACGCAATATCAGCAACCATCAACTGGGTGAAAACCGGTCCCGGCTGTTGGTCAAATGCAACCACATTGCCGCCCGTGCCGCATCCGGGTCCTGGCGCTTGATGGCGTTGAGAATCGCCTCGTGCTCAAGATTGGCCAACTGTCCAAGTTTGCTCAAGTCCACGGCGCCACGCTCGGCTGCGTTGACCCGGGTTCGCGGGATCATCGCGCTCCCCAGGTGTTGCATGATTTCACTGAAACACACGTTGCCGGTGGCTTCGGCAATCAGTAGATGAAAGCGCCGGTCGGCCTCGACGCAACTGTCATTGTTGGCCAGCAGGTTCTGGTAATCGTCGAGCGCTTCGCGCATCTGCGTCAGTTGCTGATCGGTTCGACGCGTCGCCGCCAGCGCTGCTGCCTGGGTTTCCAGGCCCATGCGCAACTCGAGGATGCTGCGCACTCCCAGCGCGGTATCCACGTTCAGCCGCAACCCCTGCTCCGGCGCCCGCTCCAGTACAAACGTGCCGATGCCGTGACGGGTTTCCACCAACCCTGAAGCCTGCAACTTCGAGATCGCCTCGCGCACCACCGTACGACTGACACCATGCTCCTGAACGATCGAGTTCTCCGACGGCAGCTTGTCACCGGGCAGCATTTGCCCGAGCAGGATGCTCTGGGTCAGCTTGGCCACCAGGTCGTGGGCCAGGTTGTGGCTGCGCTTGCGGGCAGGTGCATCGAGATCTTCTTGCATGGGCGCGTCCGAATGACATGGCTATCGAATCGTAGCACCGAGCGTTGCGGGAATCGTCAGAAAAATCGCACCAACTTGTATGACAACACTCAACAAATCCTGAATCCACCAACAAAATTACGCCTAATCTGACATCGAATCCTTCATCAAATATCCAACTGGCAGCCATTTTATTAGGCGGAACGGGTTGCAAGGCAAAAAAATGTAGTTGTATGATGTCTATCAACAACGCAACACCGTCACACCCCGCATAAAAATAACGAGTGGGAGAAAACACAGTGAATACATCCATCTCCGGGATGAACGACGAAGCCAATTCCGTGCTGAAGTCCGCCATATCCAAAGTCAAACGCCACGTTTTGCCGCTGTTCGTCATCATGTTCATCGTCAATTACATTGACCGAGTGAACATCGGCTTTGTCCGCGCCCATATGGAACACGACCTGGGCATCGGCGCTGCCGCCTACGGGCTTGGGGCCGGGCTGTTCTTCATCGGCTACGCACTGTTCGAAGTGCCGTCCAATATCCTTCTGCAAAAAGTCGGCGCACGAATCTGGCTGACCCGCATCATGTTGACCTGGGGCCTGGTCGCCGCGGGCATGGCGTTCATCCAGAATGAAACCCACTTCTACATACTGCGATTTCTGTTGGGCGTGGCCGAAGCCGGATTCTTTCCCGGGGTGATCTACTACTTCACCCGCTGGTTGCCCGGCGTGGAACGCGGAAAGGCAATTGCGATTTTCCTCAGCGGCTCGGCGATTGCCTCGCTGATCTCCGGCCCGTTGTCCGGATTGCTCCTGCAAATCAGTGGCCTGGGCATGCATGGCTGGCAATGGATGTACTTCATCGAGGGCATGTTCTCGGTGGGTTTGTGCGCATTTGTCTGGTTCTGGCTGGACTCCAAACCCCACGACGCCAAATGGCTGACCCGCGACGAACAGGACGCGCTGGTAAAAGCCATCGACGATGAACAACTGGCCCGCGAAGCCGCGACGCCGGTCAAGCCGTCGCTGGGCAAACTGCTCAAGGACCGGCAGATCATCCTGTTCTGTGTGATCTACTTCTTCATCCAGTTGACCATCTATGCCGCGACCTTCTGGCTGCCGAGCATCATCAAGAAAATGGGCGACCTCAGTGACTTCCAGGTCGGGATGTTCAATTCGATTCCATGGCTGCTGTCGATCATCGGCATGTACGCCTTCGCTTCGTTGTCGGCCAAATGGAAGCACCAGCAAGCCTGGGTCGCGACCGCGTTGCTGATCGCCGCCGCGGGCATGTTCATGTCCACCACCGGCGGGCCGATCTTCGCGTTCGTGGCGATCTGCTTTGCCGCGCTGGGTTTCAAATCGGCGTCGTCGCTGTTCTGGCCGATTCCCCAGGCCTATCTGGATGCGCGCATCGCTGCGGGCGTCATCGCGCTGATCAACTCGGTGGGCAATCTCGGCGGCTTCGTCGCGCCAACCACTTTTGGCCTGCTCGAAGAGCGCACCGGTTCGATCCAGGGCGGGCTGTACGGCCTGGCCGCCACCTCGATCATCGCCGCAATCATCGTCTTCGCTGCACGCAACAAACCCAAATCCGCGCCCGCCACCGCATCGGCTGAAGCCGCACCACGTCACGCTTGAAAGGATAAGAAAATGAGCGAGCAAAACACTGCCAAAGCACCGATCATCACCAGCATGCAGATCGTTCCCGTGGCCGGACATGACGGCATGCTGCTCAACCTGAGCGGCGCCCACGGCCCGTTTTTCACCCGCAACATTGTCATCCTCAAGGACAATGCCGGCCACACCGGTGTCGGTGAAGTGCCGGGCGGCGAGCGCATTCGCCAGACCCTTGAAGACGCCCGCAGCCTGGTGGTCGGCAGCCCGATCGGCACCTATCAGAAAATACTCAATCAAGTGCGCCAAACCTTCGCCGACCGCGATGCCGGTGGTCGCGGCTTGCAGACGTTCGACCTGCGCATCACCATTCACGCCGTTACCGGCCTCGAAGCCGCGCTGCTCGACTTGCTCGGCCAGCACCTCGATGTGCCAGTCGCCGCGCTGCTCGGTGAAGGCCAGCAGCGTGATGAAGTGAAGATGCTCGGTTATCTGTTTTACGTCGGTGATCGCAATGAAACCGACCTCGCCTACCGCAGTGAACCAGAGGCCGACAACGACTGGTTCCGCGTGCGTCACGAGAAAGCCATGAGCGCCGACGCGGTGGTGCGCCTGGCTGAAGCGGCCCATGCCAAATATGGCTTCAAGGACTTCAAGCTCAAGGGCGGCGTGCTCAGTGGCGACGCCGAGATCGAAGCCGTCACTGCACTGGCTGAGCGTTTTCCCGATGCACGTATCACCCTCGATCCGAATGGCGCCTGGTCCTTGAAGGAAGCGATCCGGTTGTGCCGTGATCAGCACGACGTTCTGGCCTACGCCGAAGACCCGTGCGGGGCGGAAAACGGTTACTCGGGCCGCGAAGTCATGGCCGAATTCCGCCGCGCCACGGGGCTGAAAACCGCGACCAACATGATCGCCACCGACTGGCGGGAAATGGGTCATGCGATCCAGCTGCAATCGGTCGACATTCCGCTGGCCGATCCGCATTTCTGGACCATGCAGGGTTCAGTCCGCGTCGCCCAGATGTGCCACGAATGGGGCTTGACCTGGGGTTCGCACTCCAACAACCACTTCGACATCTCCCTGGCGATGTTCACCCACGTCGCGGCCGCCGCACCGGGTGAGATCACCGCCATCGACACCCACTGGATCTGGCAGGACGGCCAGCGCCTGACCAAGGCGCCGTTGCAGATTGTCGACGGTTGCGTACAGGTGCCGAAGAAACCGGGGCTGGGGGTCGAACTGGACATGGACCAAGTGGCCAAGGCCCATGAACTGTACAAAGGCATGGGGCTGGGCGCGCGGGATGACAGCGTGGCGATGCAGTTTTTGATTCCGGGATGGACGTTCGATAACAAGCGGCCATGCCTGGTGCGTTGAGTCGACGGTAGCGCGCTCATTGGCAGTAAACCCGAGCTGCTGTTGGCAGCCCGGGTTTAATGAACGGGGTCTTCCCCCCTAGAATGGCGCACACCTGAATCAACAACGGACAACATCAACATGGATCGCTTGAAAACACTCGTGGTTTGCCTGGGGCTGCTGACCGCAGGCCAGTGTGTCGCACAGGACCCCATCGAATCGGTGGTAAACGCCGCTGTAAATCCGCTCATGCAAACCCAAGGCATTGCCGGCATGGCCGTGGCCGTCACCGCCAACGGCAAGCAGCACTTCTTCAACTACGGCGTGGCATCGAAGGAAACCGCCAAACCGGTCACCGAAAACACCCTGTTCGAGATCGGCTCGGTCAGCAAGACCTACACCGCCACCCTCGCCGCCTACGCCCAGGCTCTCGGCAAGCTGTCGTTTTCCGACAAGGCCAGCCAGGTGCTTCCCGCCCTGCATGGCAGCGCGCTCGACAACATCAGCATGCTGCAACTGGGCACCTACAGCGCCGGAGGCCTGCCGCTGCAATTTCCTGCGCAATTCGATTCGGCCGACAAAATGCTCGGCTATTACCAACAGTGGACACCGGCCTACGCCCCCGGCAGCCACCGACTGTATTCCAACCCCAGCATCGGCTTGTTCGGCTACCTCGCCGCACACAGCATGGGCCAGCCGTTCGACCAGCTGATTGAAAACACCCTGCTGCCGAAACTCGGCCTCAAGCACACCTTCCTCAAGGTGCCGCAGGAGCAAATGGGGTTGTATGCCCAGGGCTACAACAAGCAAGGCGAGCCTGTGCGCGTCACCCCGGGGGCGCTCGACTCCGAGGCCTATGGCGTGAAAACCAGTGCGGCGGACCTGCTCCGCTTTGTCGAAGCGAACATGCACCCGGCAACGCTGGAAAGGCCGTTACAGCAAGCCATTGCCCTGACGCACACCGGTTACTACAGCGTTGGCGACATGACCCAGGGGCTGGGGTGGGAGCTGTATCACTACCCGGTAACGCTGGATCGTTTGCTGGCCGGGAACTCGACGCCGATGGCCATGCAGGCGCATGAAGCTCAGTGGCTGTCCCCGCCGCAATCGCCGACTCAGGACTTGCTGATCAACAAAACCGGATCGACCGGTGGCTTCGGTGCTTATGTTGCGTTCGTGCCAGCGAAAGACATCGGCATCGTCATTCTGGCCAACAAGAACTATCCGATTGCAGAGCGGGTAAAGATTGCGCATCAGGTGTTGAGCGCTCTGAGTCGCTGATAGAACAAAAAATACAAGATCGCAGCCTTCGCCAGCCCCTAAAACGAATCCTTTAGAGGCTGGCGAAGGCTGCGATCTTTTTGTTGGGGGTTTAAACCTGCGCGGAGAACAATCGCTCTAGCGGCCAGCAAACCTGCGTCGAGCTCTACAAGTCAGCTCAATCATCCGGCTGTTCTGGCGGTTTGGTCGGTTTCGCCGGTTTGGCGTTTTTCGCGGCTTTGGCGCCTTTGGCTGCGGGTTCGGTTTCAGCGACTGGGGTGGCCACTGTCGGCGGCGGGGTTTCTTTCTCGGCTGCCGGCAATTGGTCAACGGCGGCGAAAATCTCTTCGAGCTTGACCGTGTCCGCTTGTTCGAATTTCTTCTCGCCGTCCTTGCCGACCAGAATCACCTTGGTCTTGGCGCCGGCCCCCAGCTTCAGCGAGCGGATCAACGCTGCCGTGTCCTGAGGCCCCAGATCTTTGCCTTCGCGCTGGCCCATCAGGTTGAGCACGGTGTACAGCACCATGTTGCGATCGGTGAATCCCTTGCGATTGGCCGGCTCGTCCAGCGACTTTTTCAGGCTGACCCATGTCGGATCAACCGTGCTCGGAGCGATGACGATCAGTGGCCTTGCCCTGCCCTTGTCCATGTCCAGCGGTGAGTCGCCATCGGCGGCGAACAGGGGGCTGGCGATCGCCAGCAGGGTAGCCAGGGTCAGTGACCTGATGAGCATGCGCATCTCCTTTTGATATCCACGCTCTAATGATTGCGCATCGCGGCGTTCGTTCCGGGTGACGCTCCGCAAATGTATTTCGCCTTGCCCAAAGCTTAGGTCAGGGCAGTCATTGCGCAACAGGCTGGGGTCAAAGCAGCACATCCCCGTGCTGATTTTCTCCCGTGGCGGTAGCGCCGTCATTCCTCTCTGCTTGTTTAAACGCGCGGGAATCGCAGCAAAGCATGCTTACTCTCCACTCGATCGCATATTGTATTTTGTCGATTCAATATGCGATTCTTCAGATAACAGAAGACTATTCAGTGAAGAATCAATCGTGACCTGATTGCTTTTTAACGCGCGAATACCTGTTTCATGAGCATTTTCCAGATGATTTGGAGGCTTCATCTCATTGACAGGTTTCATCACGCGACTTTGGTATTCAACGTACTGATAACAAGGAAAAAAATGAACAGTATGGAAATGAGTCGTCGCCGCTTTGTGAAAACCATGACGACACTTGCGGGTGCGGGTCTTGCAGGCACATTAACCTCATTTGCCAATGGTGAGGCGCATTATCCTTTTAGCGCGGGATCAAAATCACCGACGCTCAAGGTGCCTCCATTGGCATGCGACTGCCACCACCATATCTATGACAGAGCCTATCCCTACGTCGACAATCGAAACCTGCCAACAGCCAGTGTGGCGGATTATCTTAAACTGCGCTCACGACTACGGTTGACTCGCAGCGTCGCAATTCAGCCCTCTTCTTACGGTACGGATAACAGCTGCCTGGTGGCTGCTCTTTCCCTCCTGGGGCACACCTCGCGAGGCATTGCTGTCGTAGATGACAGGGTTGAGCTGACGGAACTGAAAAGGTTGGACGCCGCCGGGGTACGTGGTTTGCGATTCAATTTGGGGGTGGCTAGCGTGACCACGCCCGAGATGATCAAACCATTGGCAAACCGGATTGCGGATCTAGGGTGGCATGTGGAGATTCACATGCGTGCTGATGAACTGCTGGGCATGAAAGATATCTTGGCCGACCTGCCCGTTCAGGTTGTCTTTGACCATTTTGGTCGAATCCCACATCCAGCCGGCATCGATCATCCCGCTTACAAACTCATTGCAGACTTGGTGAGCCGAGACCGTGCCTGGGTCAAGATTTCCGGTGCGTATCAGGATTCAGTCCTGGGTGGGCCAGCCTATGAGGACGTCAAATCTCTCGCTCAAACCATGATCGAGCTCGCTCCACATAGGGTGATTTGGGGAACCGACTGGCCACACCCCAGCCTGCAAACAAAACAACAGCCTATGCCTGATGACGCCGGCATGATGGACCTGCTCAGCGTCTGGACTCGGACTAAGGATGATGTGGACAAAATCCTGGTTGAGAACCCGGCACGCCTGTACGGATTCTGAGTGCCATGGCATATCGCGGCTCATTGGGCCTAAGCGCCCCATCACTATCAGATCGTTGGGTTAGCCGCTTTCTTTGCTAGCGGCGTTCCTCCCTCCCCGTAACCACACCACAAATCGCAGAAGTCACTATGAAGAAGACGTTTCGCGCTCTGTTCCTTGCCGCTGTCATCCCTGCCATAGCCTTTGCAGAGATATCACCCACCTCGCAACAAGACGATGCAAAATTGCTGTATGCCAGCTTGGGAGAAAAGTTACTGGGTTACAGCATCGACCCTGATAACGCATCGCTAACTTTTTTGAGTGAAACCGTTGCTCCGGCCAATGTGCAGTTCGCCGTCAAAAACAATGCCGGCAATATTCTGTACGTTGTCTCTAGCAATGCTGGAAATGGCACCCTTGGTGCCAAGGGTGATACCCATGTATTGAGCAGCTACAGGATCGACGTCAAGACAGGAGCGCTCAGACAGTTAGGTGCTGCAATCGCGTTACCAGAGCGCCCGATCAATCTGGGACTGGATCATCAAAATCGCTTTGTCGTGGTGGCATACAATCAGTCAGCCACACTGAGTGTTCACACGCTCAAGGAAGATGGAAGCGTCAGCTCCGCCGTTGCACAGAATCAAGTACCCGAGGCCGGCATATTTACTCACCAGGTGACATTCACGCCTGGCGACAAGTCTGTGGTTGCGCTGGCTCGTGGCAATGACGCGGTAGCCAACGTCCCGGACCAACCGGGCAGCATCAACACCTTTACTATTGATGACCAGGGCCATCTGTCAAAACTTGTGACCTCTTCCATCGACCCGGGTGTTGGCCCTCGTCATCTTGCGTATCACCCAACCCAGCCTTGGGTTTATGTGTCCATGGAGCGCGGCAGCAAGCTGTACATGTATCCGTTGGAAAGCAACGGTACCCTGGCAACAAAACCTTTGTTCCGTAAAGACACCCTTCAATACAAGGCCAACCTCGACACTCCACGTCAACGAGGTGGAGTCATCCAAGTCAACCCCAACGGCAAATACTTGTACGTGACCAACCGGGCAGATGCCACGGTTGAACAGGACGGCAAACAGGTCAGCGCCGGGGGGGAGAACAACGTGGCAGTATTCAAGATCGATGGCCAGACAGGCGAACCACAACTGATCCAGATCATCGACGCCCAAGGCATTGAAGGACGAACGATGAAGGTTGATCCATCAGGCAAACTGCTGGTGGTGGCGAATCAGAAAACCTTATGGGTCAAGGATGGCGACTCATTGAAAAAAATCCGTTCCAACCTGGCCATTTTCAGGATCAAGCAGGACGGCAAGCTTGAATTCGTCCGCAAATATGAAATGGACGACGAGAAAAAAGCACTGCTCTGGATGGATATCTAAACAACCGATCAAGGCTGAGCGCGGCACATTTCCGCTCAGCCTTGATCGATTGCTGCGCTAGGGTTGCGAAGCCAAATCAGCCCGTTGAGCTTTGACAGTCCCCGCAGAAACCTCCCCTGCAGCATTACCCCAACTGTTTCTCAGATAAGTCGCCAATGCCGCGACCTGGGTGTTATCCAGCCGCCAGCCGAAGGACGGCATGGACGGACCTGTCGGAGCTGCATCAGTGGCAACAGCCTGAGCCCCCTGCAAGATCACGCGAATCACAGTGGTCGGATCTTCAGCCAATACCGATCCCGAGTTCTTGAGCGATGGGAAAAGTTTTGCGACACCCTCACCATTACTCATGTGACACGCCGAACAGTTATCGGCGTAAAGCGCCTTGCCAGCGACCATGCGTGGGTCTTTGGCGTCCAGTTTTGGCGGTTGTTGCAGATCTGCTTTTTGATCTTTAAGGTAATTCGCGATCGCCAGCAGGTCTGTGTCGTCCATAAACTGCGTGGAGTTGGTGACCACTTCCGCCATCGGCCCGGACGCTGCCGCATAACGGTTACGGCCGGTCTTCAAGTATTCGACGATCTCTTCTTCGCTCCACAAACCGATACCACGATAGTCATCGCCCGTGATCGTAGGCGCTACCCAGCCCTGCAGCGTATAGCCTTTCAAGTGTCCATCCGACGTGTCGCCTCCGAGAAAATTCTTGGAGTTGTGGCAAGTACCGCAATGCGCCAGGCCTTCGGCAAGATAAGCGCCACGGTTCCACTTCTCGGACTTGGCCGGATCAGGTTGAAACTCTCCCGGCTTGAAGAACATCATGTTCCAGCCTATCAGGCTCATTCTGATATTGAACGGGAACGGTAACTGATTGGCGACGACCTTATTGTGAACAGGCGGCAATGTAGCCAGATACGCCCGGATCGCCAACAGATCTTCACGCTTTACTTTGGTGTAGGCCGTATATGGAAACGCGCCGTATAGGTACTCGCCTTCATGACCTACACCTTGCTGAAGCGCGCTTACAAATTGATCATCAGTCCAGCCACCAATGCCGGTCTCCCGATCAGGCGTCAGGTTAGGTGCGACCAACTTGCCGAATGGCGTCTCAATAGCTCGTCCCCCCGCCATAGCCGGGCCATTCTCCACCGTATGGCATGCAGCGCAGTCACCGACGGTAGTCAGATAGCGCCCTTTTTCGATATCTGGAAAGAATGCATTTGCTGCCTCTGCCAGCGGGGAAAGCATCAACACCCCAAAGATTGCCGTTACTGCTGCTTTATTCATGCTTGCACCAGTGGGCCAGGGTTTTTCAGATACTGGGTGCGAATGGCATTCGCCGCCCAGTAAGCCAAAGCCCCCACCGTGGCGGTCGGGTTGTAGCCGGCATTCTGCGGAAACGCTGAACCACCGATAACAAACAGGTTAGGTACGTCCCAGCATTGGAGGTATTTGTTCACCACACTGTCGCGCGGGTTATTACCCATGATTGCGCCGCCCGTGTTGTGTGTGCTCTGGAAAGGCACAATGTTGTAAGGTCCCTTCGGCGCCTTGGCGACGATCTGTTTCGGGCCCATGGCGCGTGCCACTTCAGCAGCCTTGTCGGTCACGAAGGCTGACATTTTCAAGTCGTTCTCCGGGAAGTCGAACGTCAGCTGCATCATGTTGCGGCCATGCCGATCCTTGTAGGTCGGATCAACCCCCAGGTAGTTGGCACGCGTGGGATACGAACTGCCTTGGGTGCGAACAACTGTCGTACTGAGGTAGTTGTCCTTAGTCGCCTGCTTCCACTTTTTGCCCCAACGAGGCGTGCCCGGAGGCGTCATGCGATTGCTGATTGGCCAGCCACTGGTGACGTTCGACATGATGCACGCGCCGCCAAAGAAGCCGAGGCCTGAGTGGTCAAAGTTGTCGCCGTTGAATTCGTCGCACGCCTGGCCTACACCGCCGCCTGCAATGAAGGGGTTGAAGTTTTTGTTATCGAAAAACAACTGAACGCTGGAGTTGGTCTGATACGCATAGTTCTTTCCGATCAGGCCTTTCTCGGTAACCGGGTCGTAGGCTTGGCCAATCCCGGAAGCGAACAGCAAACGTACATTAGGCACCGAGAAGGCGGTCAAGATAACCAGATCGGCCGGCTGCTCGTACTGCTGCCCTGTGGCGTCGACGTAGATCACGCCAGTAGCGCGAGTGCCTGACGCATCCATCTGGACCCGCAAGACCTCGGACTGCACTTGAGCGGTAAAATTGGGTTTACGCATCAATGCCGGGATGATGTTGGTTTGCGGTGTCGCCTTGGAGTAATTCGCACAACCGCAGCGCGAACAGTAACCGCAATAAGTGCAGGGGCCCATGGTTACGCCATAAGGGTTGGTGTAAACCGCAGATGCATTGCCGCTTGGCGTCGGAAATGGGCGCATGCCCAGGTTTTTTGCTGCTTCTGCAAACAAAGTCGGCGCGTACGTCATTGGCATCGGTGGCAGTGGAAACTCACTGGAGCGGTTGCCTTCAAAAGGATTGCCACCTTCCTGGTACGCGCCATTCAACATGCCGGCTTTGCCGCCAATGCCTGCCATTTTTTCGAACTTATCGTAGTAAGGCTCAAGTTCGTTGTACGTCACGCCCCAATCACGGATGAGCAGGTCTTTAGGTATCGCGCGAGCGCCATAACGTTCCGTCAGATGGCTGCGCAATTGAAAGTCCGTGGGGTTATAGCGCCAGGTCAAACCACTCCAATGTGCGCCCGATCCTCCGACACCGGTTCCGAGCAAAAACGAACCGTACTCACGAATTGGCAGCGCCGTCTGATGCGCTGCATTTCGAAACGTATAGGTGTCTTCGGCCGCCGTAATCATCAACTCCTGCTGAATCACATAACGCAGTTCGTCCTGAACATACCCCACATTGAAGTCGGTCGCGGTGTCTCGCCAAGGTCCACGTTCAAACGCAATGACGTCCAGTCCCGCTTCCGCCATTTCGATCGCCATGATGGAGCCGCACCAGCCCAGCCCAACGATAGCGACGTCTTTTTTTGGTAGTTTCTTGATCATGATCAGGCTTTAACCTTCCAGTCAGGACGACCGGAGATGCTTACAGGCGGATGGGGATAGGTTTCGTTGTGGCGATCGATCCAATCCAGATAGTCATAACGCGCGCCGGGATAGCCGAGCATCGTCCAGCTCACCATGTCACGGTTTCCGCCGTAGATCGGGTCAGCAAAAAAGCCTTCCATCGTTCTGGAAAGCAGCACCTCAAAAAAAGCCTTTCCATCGACTTCATTCGGCAATTCGATGTGCCCATCCTCCAGCCCGTGCAGAACCGACTCACGTTCATCGATTGAAAGTTCGGCAAAACGTCTCCCGCCAAACGCTGATGCACAGTGCCATTCCAGCGCAGCCAACCCGATGCGCATTTGTTCAGCCGGTGTCTTGTCTGACTGAGTACCTTGCGTCGGCAATCCTTTTGCAAACGGTCCTTGCAGATAGAGGCGTGCCCCCTGCCCTTGGGGGCCGGACATTTGCCTGTCGATGTAAACCGCGCAGCCGGCATCTTTTCCGCTTGGACTCAAGTGATCGGCCGGGATCAAAGTCTCGACAAGTGCTTCGACTTGAACCCGTTCGTTCTCGGAAAAAAACGTCCAGTTTTGAGGATCGATATTTTTAGGAGGGGCCGCCGCATCGGGAGCCCAAGGCAGTGGACGCCCACCAAGGATCGTTGCCGCACTGGCAAACGAGGAACTGACCGCGATCAGCGCACCGGCGCCTAACAGCTGCCTGCGGCTGATCTGAAAGCGATCGTCAGACATAGGTACCTCACAAACTTGAAAACATGAGGCGCCATAATATTGCACTTCAATGCAACGACGTACAATTTTGTAACATTAAAATTCATTCATACGATTGATTTTTTATGGTGCTTACCTGCGAGGATCTGGTGATTTTGGTTTTACAGAGGCAGAGGTCGATCCTGCACGACCCGCTTCATAACGAGCGTCGACGTCAGCCTCTGCACATTCGGCAACGTCGAAAGACTCTCATCGTAGAGCCGCTGAAAGGCTGGCAAATCTTGGGTAATGACGTGAAGCAGGTAATCCGGTTCACCAAACAGCCGTTGAGCATCGACTATCTGGGGAATTCCGAGGAGCGCTGTTTCGAAAGCCTCAACTGCCTGTCTGTCACCTTCGCGAAGGGTAGCAAACACCATGGCGGAAAAGTTGAGGCCCAAGGCGCCAGGATCCAGTTGCGCTCTGTAACCGAGCAGTACTCCCGACTCCTCCAGCGCTCGAACTCGACGATGGCAAGGTGAAAGGCTCAATCCGACACGCTCGGCGAGTTCAGTCACTGAAAGACGGCCGTCCTTTTGCAATTCAGAAAGAATCTTTCGATCAATTCGGTCCATTTGGAAGAATCTCCCTCATTCACGCGATATACCGAACATCTTTGAAAGTAAATTCTAACAACATTTCACTATTCTTCCTCGCATCCAATTCTTCCGGAGCAGGACGATGAGTTATCAGCAAGACACGTGGGTGGCGCCATGAATCTCAGTGTGTTTATCGCCTTCTGGGCGGTGTCGATTCTATTCGTCATAACCCCGGGCGCAGACTGGGCCTACGCCATATCCGCAGGTTTGAAAGGGAGGGTCGTCATACCTGCCGTGGGCGGACTTCTGTCCGGCCACCTGATTGCAACCATGGTGGTTGCCGCAGGCGTCGGCACGCTTGTAGCCAACCACCCTTTGGCCTTGACGGTGCTAACGATTGCCGGAGCGGCCTATCTGCTTTGGCTGGGAATCAACATGCTTGCCCGCCCTTCGACACCCCATGCCGATGATGTTCAGGTTTCGAACTCCTGGACACGCTGGGCGATCAAGGGCCTGTGCGTGAGCGGGCTCAACCCGAAAGTGTTTCTGTTGTTCCTGGCGTTACTACCGCAATTTGCCCACGCCTCCGCCCCTTGGCCCGTGCCGCTACAGATGATTGCACTTGGTTTGGTCCACACGATCAGTTGCGGGGTGATCTATCTTTTGGTCGGCTTCGGTTCTCAGGCCGTTCTGCATGCACGACCCACGGCGGCTCGGTTCGTCAGCCGGTTCTCTGGCGCGGCAATGATCATCATCGCAGTCATTCTGCTCGCCGAGCAGATACTGGATTAATCCTTTTTTATCGAGGCAGTGTTCATGAGCGATCAGCCCGCACCTTACGGCAACGCAACTCACGCGCAGGCGGCGACCCGGGTGCGCATACCGCATCTGAAACAAATGAAAGTGGAAGGCCGGAAATGGGCGATGCTCACTGCATACGATATGTATAGCGCTGCCATTTTCGACGACGCGGGTATACCGGTTCTTCTGGTGGGCGACTCTGCCTCCAACAACGTCTACGGCAATGAGTCCACGCTATCGGTAACCGTTGATGAACTGATTCCGCTGGTTCGGGCGGTCAGTCGCTCCACTCAGCGAGCCCTGGTGATTGCCGATCTGCCTTTCGGTTCTTATCAGGCCTCGGCCGAGCAATGTTTCCATACCGCCGTGCGCTTCATGAAAGAAGCCGGTGCCCACGCGGTCAAACTGGAAGGTGGCATCGAGATGCTGCCTCAAGTCGAGAAGCTGACGAGTTCAGGCATACCGGTCATGGCCCACATCGGTTTCACACCACAGTTCGAACATCAATTGGGCGGCTTTCGTGTCCAGGGCCGGGGCGAAGATGCACAGCGTTTGCTCGACAGTGCCAAAGCTTTTGAAGCCGCAGGCGCGTTCGCGATTTTGATCGAGATGGTGCCAGGCGATGTGGGTCGAGCGATTACCGAAGCGGTTTCAATTCCAACTGTTGGTATCGGCGCGGGAAATCAATGCGATGCCCAAGTCCTCGTCTGGCAGGATATGGCCGGACTGCGCACCGGTCGCATGCCGCGTTTCGTCAAGCAATACGCCGATCTTCGCTCGGCTCTTCACAACTCGGCGAAGGATTTTGCAATGGATGTAGGTGCTGGAACTTTTCCCGGACCCGAGCACACTTTCTAGCCCAAGGATCTGCTATGAAAAGCCTCAGAGAACGCGCTGCCGAAGGTCTTCAGGTCGGAGACCGCTTCACCATCGATCGTTGTTTTTCCGATGAGGATATCCGCCGATTCGCGCAGATCTCTCGGGATTACAACCCTGTTCACTGCGACGCGCGTTACGCATCGATTCGCGGATTCAAGACACCTGTAGCCCATGGCCTACTGACAGCCAGCCTCATTACCGAAATCGGCGGACAAATTGGTTGGCTGGCCAAAGGAATGAGTTTTGAGTTCAAACGACCGGTTTACCCAGGAGAACAGATCATCTGTCACTGGCTTATTGTGAACATCGATGAACGCGGTCACGCAAAAGCTGAAGTCAGTGTTTCCAATGCACAAGGTGTCATCGTGCTGGAGGCCACGACCACGGGGGTACTGCCCGGCGTCGATGAACGAGAACGCATGAAACAGATGCTTTCTGAAGGCGACCCCACCAACGGTGCTGCCTCTTCGTCGAGGTGATGGCCACACGTTGGCGACTGTCCTGTCTGTATCTGAAAAAAATTGCCGTAGCGGGGCGTCCTTGCCCCGTCTGCGACGGACTCACGCAGCCTTAAGCGTCCTGAAGCGAATGTTCAATGCCTCGACCGCAAGTGAGAACGCCATTGCAAAATAGACGTAACCCTTCGGTACGTGCATCCCCATCGCATCGGCAATAAGCACGACGCCCACAACAATCAGGAACGCCAAGGCCAGCATTTTCAGGCTCGGATGCTTGTCGATGAACGCACTGATCGCCCCGGCCGCAAGCATCATGATCAACACAGCGACGACGATAGCGGCAACCATCACCGGTACATGAGAAACCATTCCGACAGCTGTGATCACCGAGTCCAGCGAGAAGACGATATCGATGATCGCAATCTGAATGATGGTGCTCAGAAAGCCCGCCCCCTTTTTACCAAACTCAGACTCCCCCTCCTCGCCACCTTCCAGTTCCTGGAATATTTCGCTGCTGCTTTTCCATAGCAAGAACAATCCACCGAAGAACAGAATCAGGTCACGCCCCGAAATCCCTTGATCGAAGACATGAAACAGATCGGTAGTCAGTTGCATGATCCATGTGATGGACAGCAGCAGAAGAATGCGCGTGACCATGGCCAGTGCCAGACCGAAGAAGCGGGTTTTGGGCTGCATGGCTTTGGGCATGCGGCTGACCAAAATCGAAATCATGATGATGTTGTCGATACCCAAAACGATTTCCAACACTGTCAGGGTAAAAAACGCGATCCAGATTTCCGGATTGAGAAACCATTCCATAACGTCAAAACTCTCGATTGCCCAGAAAAAAAGGCATCACCAAAATCGGTGATGCCCGCATGCTCAAATGAGCGAGTCGTGGTAAGCCACATCGCCTCGACGGGGGCGACCAAACCAATCGTCGGTGCGGCGATGCACTGATGGCACCTGTCAGCCAATCAGACGGTGAGAAGCGAGTTGCCATCCATCTCAGACGGAATCGGCAAACTCAGCATCTGCAACAGGGTTGGAGCGATATCGCACAATCGGCCATTCTTCAGCCCGTGTCGCCCTGGTTGCTCACTGACCAGAATCAGCGGTACCGGATTCAAGGTATGCGCCGTGTGGGCCTGGCCAGACGTCGCATCGAGCATTTGCTCAACGTTGCCGTGGTCGGCGGTAATCAAACATTCACCACCAGCTGCGAGGGTTGCTTCAACCACGCGACGCAGGCACTCATCGAGCACCTCGACCGCCTTGACGGCAGCATCGAATGAACCCGTATGCCCCACCATATCGCCGTTGGCATAGTTGCAAACGATCAGATCGAATGTGCCGCCGGCGATAGCGTTGACCAGTTTGTCAGTCAACAGTGGGGCGCTCATCTCAGGCTGCAGATCGTAGGAAGCAACGTCAGGTGACGGAATCAGGATTCGCTCCTCACCCTTAAAAGGCTGCTCTCTACCGCCGTTGAAAAAGAACGTCACGTGGGCGTACTTCTCGGTTTCGGCAATGCGCAATTGCGTTTTCCCAAGTCTGGCCAAATGTTCCCCCAAGCTGTTGTGAATAGCTTCGGGAGGGAATGCACACAGGCAATTCAGCTCTTCGGAATACTGCGTCAATGTCAGCAAGCGATCCTTGTCCACCACTAACGGTCGCTCGAACGCCGTGAAATCCGGTTGGATCAACGCCTGGGTCAACTCTCGCGCCCGATCGGGGCGAAAGTTCATGAAGATCATGGCGTCATCCGCACCGACACTGACGGCCTGTCCAATCGTGGTTGGCTGGACGAATTCGTCCGACTCCCCACGTTCGTAAGCGGCAGACAAAGCTACGGACGCCGTTTCAGCCTGATGTTCGGCTTCGCCGCCGACGATCAATCGGTAGGCCGATTCCACGCGCCCCCAGCGATTGTCGCGATCCATTGCATAATAGCGACCGACCAGCGAAACAAGGCGTCCGGCGCCCAGTTTCGCAAACGCGCTTTCCAAAGCCTCAAGCGAGGCTAAAGCGCTCTTGGGCGGCGTGTCTCGGCCATCGAGAAAGCCATGCACATAAACTTTCTCGACCCCCTGCTCAACCAGGCAACCACAAGCCGCGATAATCTGATCGATATGACTATGCACGCCACCCGGAGAAAGTAGGCCCATCACGTGCACGGCACCATCGCGACTCTTTACCCCTTGGAGCAACAACTGTAGTGCCGGGTTGTGTGAGAAATCTCCGTCCGCGAGTGCTTTATCAATTCGGGTCAGGCTCTGGTAAACCACCCTCCCCGCGCCGAGGTTCATGTGGCCAACCTCGGAGTTCCCCATCTGACCTTCTGGCAGTCCAACAGCAAGACCTGACGTCGCGATCTCGCTGTGGGAGAAACGCTTGAGCAGCGCATCAAACGTCGGCTTTCTCGCTGCGGCGAAAGCATTCGATTCAGTAGCCTGCCGAATACCGACACCATCAAGAATAATCAAAGAGCGCGTAGTCATCGTGCCCCCTAGAAGATGTAGTCAGTGGTCAAGAAGCTCGACTCGCGATTGCGAATGATGTCGCTGACCAGTTCCTTGTTACTTTCCTGGAACTTGGTGGCGACGAGCGTGCGGATGGAGAACACGCGCAAGGCGTCATGAACGGACAGTGTTCCTTCGGCAGAGTTTTTGCGACCGTTGAATGGAAAGCTGTCTGGGCCACGCTGACATTGCGCGTTGATGTTGATACGCCCCACCTGATTGGCGAAGGCATCGACCAATCGACCCACTTGCGCGGAATCCTTGCCGAAGATACTGAGCTGCTGGCCGAAATCGGAATCGAGGACGTATTCGATGACTGTTTCCAGATCACGGTAAACCACTACCGGTACGACCGGACCGAACTGTTCTTCGTGGTACACACGCATGTCGGAAGTCACCGGGTACAGCACCGCAGGGTAGAAAAACGTCTCACAGACTTCTCCCCCGCCGGCGTTGACGACTTCGGCACCTTTGCTGACAGCATCGGCCACAAGTCCGGTCAGAAAATCAGTTTTGCCTGGTTCTGGTAGCGGCGTTAAAGAGACACCCGGCTCCCACGGCATACCCGGTTTCAGCTGGGCCAGCTTCGCCTGAAACTTGTCGAGGAAAGCGTCAACGACGTTCTCATGAACGAACAGGATTTTCAGCGCAGTACAGCGTTGCCCGTTAAACGACAACGAGCCGGTAACAGCCTCGGAAACGGCGTTATCCAAATCGACATCGGGCAGGATGATGCCAGGATTTTTCGCATCCAGGCCCAGCGCGGCACGCAGACGGTGTGGCTTAGGGTGCAGCTTTTTCAGGTCGCTGGCAGCCTTGTTGGTTCCGATGAACGCAAAAACATCGATCTTGCCGCTGGCCATTAAAGCGCTGACGGTTTCCCGGCCGCTGCCGTAAATGATGTTGATAACTCCGGCCGGGAAGCTGTCACGGAATGCCTCAAGCAAAGGTCGAATCAGCAGTACACCGAATTTGGCCGGTTTGAACACGACGGTATTGCCCATGATCAACGCCGGGATCAAGGTCGTGAACGTCTCGTTCAGGGGATAGTTGTAAGGCCCCATGCACAGCGTTACGCCCAGCGGAACGCGGCGGATCTGGCCCAAGGTGTCTTGTTCGAGCTCGAAACGGCTGGAGCGACGATCCAGTTCCTTGAGGGCATTGATCGTGTCAACGATGTAGTCGCAGGTGCGATCGAACTCTTTCTCCGAGTCTTTGAGATTCTTGCCAATCTCCCACATCAACAATTTCACTACCGCTTCACGTTGTTCACGCATGCGGCTGAGAAAAGACTCCACGTGCCGAATACGCTCGACCACACGCAGGGTTGGCCAGACGCCTTGGCCACGGTCATAGGCCTGTACCGCTGCATCCAGTGCGGTCATGGCCGTTTGCGCGTCCAGAAGTGGGGTACTGCCCAAAATCACGGACTCGTGACCCGATTCTTTTTTCAGGCATACAGGACTGCGGACGGGAGCGAGCGCGCCGTCCCACAACCGCAGCTCGCCATTGACCAGATATTCGCGCTGTTCAATGGAAGGTCCTGGACGAAACGCAGCAGGGATTTCGTCTGCGCTCGGGAAGAGAGTTTCAAGTCGGTTGTTCAACGTCATTTTTCATACCTCTGTGCACACTGTTCAGTGCCGGGAGAGAAAGAACCGGGCACGCTGTGCTTTGCACGTTCAAATAGAATTCAGATCACAACGAGTTCGGCAGCCGGCGCCGTTTGCGCCGCCCAGCAGATGGCAGCAAAGGACATCGCATCCAGCGAAGCTCCTCCGATCAGGCCACCATCGATGTCCACTTGATCAAACAGTTGCTTGGCGTTATCGGCCTTCACGCTCCCGCCGTACAGAATCCGGCAATCGACGGCGGCCGCGCGATCATGCTCCGCCAGCCACTTGCGGATGTGCCGATGAACAGCTTGCGCCTGCTCTGGCGTCGCGGTTTCGCCAGTACCAATGGCCCATACGGGCTCATAGGCAATCACCCCCTTGACCAGGTCCTGAATGCCCACTGCCTTCAGAACTGCACTCAATTGTTGGGTGACGATTGCCTCAGTTTCACCGCCCTGTCGCTGAGCAAGTGTTTCACCCACACACAACACCGGGATAAGTCCGGCGCGAAGCGCGGTAGCGAATTTCTTTGCCACAAGTTCATCGTCTTCTGCATAAAGCGCACGGCGCTCCGAATGCCCGACGAGTACGTAGCGGCAGCCGATATCCCGGAGCATGGAAGCACTGACTTCTCCGGTATGTGCACCTGACAAATGAGCGCTGAGATTTTGGGCTCCCAGCGAAACATCAGAATCGTCCAGCAGATCAGCTACGGTCGTCAGGTAGGGAAACGGTGGGCAAATTGCCGTCTCAACACTTTCAAAGCGTGAAACCACCGGAAGCAGGCTGCGCAGCAACGAAGCATTGGCCGCGCTGCTGCCGTTCATTTTCCAATTGCCGATAACCAGTTTCTTTTTGTGAGAAGAGGTCTGCATGATTCAGGCTTTCCTGTTCAAAAGTGCGGCAGCGTCATAGGGCGCACGCCCTTGCAACGCCTCTTCAATACGCAGCAAACGGTTGTATTTGCCCACCCGATCCGAACGACTCAGTGAGCCGGTCTTGATCTGTCCGGCACAGGTTGCGACGGCAAGGTCAGCAATGGTGGTGTCCTCGGTTTCTCCCGAACGGTGAGAAATGACCGCGGTGTAGCCTGCGTCTTGCGCCATACGAATGGCGTCCAGCGTTTCACTGAGAGTGCCGATCTGGTTGAACTTGATCAGAATCGAATTACCAATCCCTTTCTGAATGCCCTCACGCAGAATTTTGGTGTTGGTTACAAACAAGTCGTCACCCACCAGTTGCACGTGGCCGAGTTTTTGAGTCAAACCCGCCCAGCCATCCCAGTCGCTTTCATCCATCCCGTCTTCTATGGAGATGATCGGGTACTTGTCGCAAAGCATCGCCAGGTAATCGGCAAAGCCTTGCGAACTGAATGTCTGGTCTTCCCCGGACAGTACGTATTGACCGTCTTCGTAAAACTCGGAGGCTGCGCAATCAAGCGCCAGAGTAATTTCCTTGCCCAGCTCGTAACCCGCTCGACTTACCGCTTCCTTGATAACAATCAGCGCTTCTTCATTGGAAGCAAGTGAGGGAGCAAACCCGCCTTCATCCCCTACCGCGGTACTCAGGCCACGCTCGGACAAAACCTTCTTCAAGGAATGGAACACCTCGGCGCCCATGCGCAGGCCTTCACGGAACGACGAGGCGCCGACCGGCTGGATCATGAATTCCTGGATATCGATGTTGTTATCAGCGTGCTCGCCGCCGTTGATGATGTTCATCATCGGAACCGGCATGCTGAACTTGCCTGGCGATCCGTAAAGCGCCGCCAAGTGTTCGTACAATGGAATACGCTGAACCTCGGCTGCCGCCTTGGCGGTAGCCAGGGAGACAGCGAGGATCGCGTTGGCACCCAGGATGCTCTTGCTCTCGGTACCATCAAGGGCAATCATCGCGTTGTCGATTTCGCGCTGATTCAACGCGTCCAGTCCGATCAAGCATTCACGGATGGGGTTGTTCACGTTCTCGACCGCACGCATCACGCCTTTGCCCATGTAACGCGAAGCGTTGTCGCGCAGTTCGAGTGCTTCACGTGAACCGGTAGACGCACCCGACGGGACACTGGCGGTGGCACTGACGCCACAATTGAGCGTCACAACCGCTTCGACAGTCGGGTTTCCTCGCGAGTCCAGAATTTCACGGGCAGTGATTTGTTGGATACGGCTGTTCTTGTTAAGCATGATTTGTCCCCTTCGTATGATTCACTGCCGTTGCCTCTTGGCCTTGCGTACCGAGCAATTCCTGCTGCTCGGCATACTGCGCCCGAAAATCGAAATCCCGTGGCCATGATGCAAAGTCGTGTTCTTCAACGACTTTGTGATCAGTAGAATTCGTCTCACTCATCAGAGCATCCTCAATCAGCGGATCGCTTCGCCTACGCGCACAACACGAAGGGAGTTGGTCCCGCCTTGGGCGTTGGCGTAGTCGCCTTTGGTAATCAGAACGTGATCGCCTGCCTTCACCACACCACGGCGGGTCAACTCATCTACAGCTTTCTCGTTGACCAATTCAGGGGCGAAATCATCGCTGTCGAACGGGATGGTCGTGACACCACGAAACAACGTGACCCGATTTTGGGTGGCCAGATTGCGAGAAAACGCAAAGATCGGAAGGTGCGAGCGAATGCGCGACATCAAGCGAGGTGTATCACCGCTTTCCGTCATGCAGATGATGGCTTTGACACCGTGCAGATGGTTGGCCGCGTACATGGCGGACATCGCGATGGACTCGTCGATCTTGTGGAACACCTGGTCGACGCGATGTTTGGAACGATGGGACTGAGGATGCTTTTCTGCGCCGATGATGATCCGGTGCATGGCCTCGATCGTTTCGATGGGATAGGCACCCGCCGCGGTTTCGGCGGAGAGCATCACGGCGTCGGTGCCATCAAGCACTGCGTTGGCAACGTCGAACACTTCTGCACGAGTCGGCATAGATTGCGTGATCATCGACTCCATCATCTGAGTGGCGGTGATCACCACACGATTAAGCGTGCGGGCACGTTCGATAATCAGCTTTTGAACGGCGACGAGTTCCGCGTCACCAATTTCCACCCCCAGGTCACCCCGGGCCACCATTACGCCTTCAGATGCTTCGATGATCTCATCGAGAATTCGCAAGTCATTGACGGTTTCTGCGCGTTCAATCTTGGCAATCAGGCCGGCCTGCCCTCCTGCCTCCTGCATCAGGCGACGAGCCAGGTGCATATCCGAGGCGTCGCGTGGAAACGAGACAGCCAGGTAATCCACCTGCATGTGTGCAGCCGTCTTGATATCGGCGAAATCTTTTTCGGTCAGCGCCGATGCCGACAGTCCACCGCCTTTGCGATTGATCCCCTTGTTGTTGGACAGCGGTCCGCTTATCAGGACTTCGCAGATCAATTGCGTCGCTTCGACTTTCAGAACCTTCAACTCGATTCGTCCGTCATCGAGTAACAGAATGTCGTCTGGGCGGCTGTCTGTGATCAAGGCCTCGTAGTCGATTCCGACCCGCTGATTGTCCCCGGCATTTTTGTCCAGCGCAGCGTCGAGAATGAATTGCTGCCCCTTCTCCAGAACAACTTTTCCTTGCGCAAACCGTGCGATGCGAATTTTAGGACCTTGCAGATCGGCCAGTACTGCCACGAAACGACCATGTTTGGCAGCCAGCTCACGCACCAGCCGGGCACGAGCAATGTGATCTTCAGCCTTCCCATGGGAAAAGTTCAGGCGCACGACATCAACGCCCGCTTTCACCAATCCCTCGAGGGCTTCGAATGATTCTGTTGCTGGCCCCAACGTGGCCACGATCTTGGTTCTGCGCTGCATGACAGATGCTTCCTCAAACAGGGTTTTATTATTGAACGCAAAGGAAATCTGGAGGCGCTTGTGATTATTTGCGTGCAAATAATCAATCAGCGCAAAGCAATCCAATTGACTGCTAAAACTGCCAGGGACCGACAAATGGCTTTTTACCTTAGTATTTTCATGCTAAACGCCCAGCACCCAGGTAAACGCCATCGAAAAACGCTTAAAAAATCTTGGCACATTGACACACCAAAATGCAATGCTATTTTAGTCAGCACAAATACACGCATCCGGCCACGACCCGGATCGCACTACTCTGCCGAAGGGATATTGATCATGCTGCCAAGACGCCTCTCCATCGCCAGTCGAATGGTTCTCGGGTTCGTCATCATTGCCGCACTGAGCATTGCGCTAGGGGTTTTCGCCCTACGTCAGATCGATGAAGTGCAGGTCCAATCGACCCAGATAAAAGACAATTGGCTTCAACGGGTACGTGCTCTAGGGGCGGCGAATGCTGCACTGAACCGCTATCGGATGGGATCGATGCAGCACATTCTTTCGGTCAGCGAGAAAGACATGCAGTCTTACGAGGACAAAACCGCCGGGCGGTTGCGTCAGGTTCGCGAGCAAATGCAGAACTACGCCCAGTTGCTCACGAACGAGGACGATAAGGGACGGTTGAGCGCGTTCAATGCCAGCCTTGACGTGTATGCAAAAAATCACCTCGAATTGCTAAAGCTTTCTCGCAAAGGTGACAAAACGGGCGCCAGGGAATTTTTGATGACGATCAGGGATTCCTACGATCAGATGACGCAAAACTTCGAAGACCTCATCGACCGTTCAAACCAAGGCGCAGAGCTGGCTGGTAACGAGTCGATCGATGCCTATCAACGCGCCGTCCAAGGCGTGGCACTGGTCATCATCCTGGTTGGTATCGGGACAGTTCTGGTGGCATGGCTACTGACTCGCAGCATCACTGCTCCCTTGAATGTGGCCGTTAAAGCCGCGAAAACAATTGCTGAAGGTGATCTGAGCCAGCCCATTCAACCAACGGGCAACGATGAAGCTACTCGCCTGCTCGAGTCCTTGGCGACCATGCAAAGCAATCTGATAAAGACCTTGGGAAAGATTTCAGGCTCGTCCCGTCAATTGACCAGCGCCACTGCCCAACTAAACACGGTCACGGAAGCCTCCAGTCAGGATATTCAACAGCAACACGCCGAGATTGAGCAGGCAGCCACCGCGGTGACCGAAATGACCGCTGCCATTGAAGAAGTCGCCCGTAATGCGCTATCCACGTCCGAGCTGTCCGTGGCGTCACGGGACATTGCCCTGAAAGGGCAACAACGCATGGTCGAAACATTGGACGCCATAGAGACACTCACCCGAGATGTGCAACTCAGTTCGGAGCAGATTGAAAGCCTGGCCGAACAGTCGCAGCGTATTGGCAAGGTACTGGACGTCATTCGCACGATTGCCGAACAAACCAACCTGTTGGCACTCAACGCCGCCATTGAAGCGGCTCGAGCAGGCGATGCGGGTAGAGGTTTTGCCGTCGTTGCAGATGAGGTGCGCGCCCTCGCCCACCGCACTGCACAGTCGACGCGGGAAATCGAAGAGATGATAAGTGGCATCCAAAGCGGAACGGATACTGCCGTTTCAACCATGCTCAGCAGCAGTGAGAACACCCGTCTCACGTTGTCTTTGGCCCAATCCACTCAAAGCGCGCTGGCAGAAATTGTCGCCGCCAACGACGACATCAATCAACGCAATCTAATGATTACGACAGCCACGGAAGAACAAGCGCACGTTGCACGTTCCGTTGACCGCAACTTGCTCAATATCCGTGATCTATCCGTTCAGTCGGCTACGGGCTCACAACAAACCACTGACGCTTCGATATCCCTCGGCCATTTGGCTGTCGAACTCAACAGTATGGTGGGTCACTTCAAGATTTAATCAGTGCAATTTTTTGCATAATGCCACGTTAAAAAGTAGTCATCGGCGACGAAACCTGTTCGAATCAAGCCATGCTTCATTCGCTATCACTCTCCACTACCGCGGACAGTGATCGTCGCCACCCTATTTGTAAGTGATCAAAATATGGCCTCAAGCGCCCTCGTACTACGCATCGCTGCTGAAATCCGGCAGAAAATCCAGACAGGCAAGCTAGCCCTGGGAGCTCACCTGAGCGCACAAAAAGTCGCCGACGAATTCAACGTCTCCCGCTCTCCTGCACGTGAAGCACTGGTATTGCTATCGGAGCAAAATATTCTCGAACAACTGCCAAATCGTGGGTTCTTTGTGTTGGAGCTCGTGCAGGATCCGTCGCAAATCCACGATGAGGTACTTCCGCTTGAAGAGCCGGACGAATACTACCGACTCTCGGAAGACTGGCTGAACAATGCAATCCCCAACGAAGTGACAGAGCAGTTTCTGCGCACTCGCTACAACCTGACAAAAGCCCAGGTCATAGACATTCTCAACCGGGCGGCAAAAGTCGGTTGGGCCGAGCCGAAACCGGGTTATGGCTGGCGATTCCTGGACGTGGCGAAGACACCGGAAACTCTCGAACAGATCTACAAGGTGCGCTCGTTGATCGAACCGGCAGCGCTGCTGGAGCCGACTTACCATCACGACCTGAGCAAGCTCCAGCGCTTGAAAAAAGAACAGCAGGACATGCTCAACGGCGGCATTGATAACCTGCCGGCTGATGTGCTGCTCAAAAATGGTATCCGCTTCCACGAAGAGCTAATCAAGCTCTCCGGCAACCCGCTTTATCACATGATCCTGGTCCAGATGAACAACATGCGGCGCTTGATCGAGTATCGCTCGATGATCGACCGCAAGCGCCTTTTCAAACAGTGCGCCGAACACATCCGGATGATCGAACTGGTGGAGCAAGGCAACAACCTTGAAGCCGCGCATCTCATGAAACAGCACCTGAGTGGATCCTTCGCTCACAAATCGCCGATTCTGAAATTAAGACCCGAATCCGCCGAGGCCAGCCTTTCACTTTCAGGCATCGGCACTGGCCTCACATCACTTCTCGAGGAGAGCACAAGTTGAGCACCGAAGAACAATTGCGTGAAGAAATCTGCACCGTCGGCAAAAGCCTGTACCAACGCGGTTATACCGTGGGTAGCGCAGGCAATATCAGTGCACGTCTGGAAGATGGCTGGTTGATCACCCCCACCGACGCCTGCCTGGGAAGATTGAAGCCGGAAGAAATCGCGAAAGTCAGCAAGGACGGCACCTGGGTATCCGGCAACAAGCCGTCGAAAACCCTGGAGCTGCATCGTCAGGTATACGACCGCAACCCGGAAGTGAATGGTGTAGTGCACACACATTCGACTTCGCTCGTGGCTCTGACGCTCGCCGGAGTCTGGAACAAAGACGACATCCTTCCTCCACTGACGCCTTACCAAATCATGAAAGTCGGCCACATCCCATTGATCGCCTATCAGCGCCCCGGTTCTCCTGACGTGGCGGCACAAGTTGCTCAATTGGCCAACGATGTGCGTGGCGTCATGCTGGAACGGCTAGGCCCAGTGGTTTGGGAAAGCTCGGTATCGAAAGCCAGCTTTGCCCTGGAGGAGCTTGAGGAAACGGCGAAGCTCTGGATGATGAGCAATCCGAAGCCTGCACCGCTAGGTGAAGAGGCAATCGAAGACTTGCGTCGGGTGTTCTCAGTCAAGTGGTGATGCCTCCAAGAAGCAACACAAGATGTTCCATTGAATAATGCGTTGATACTCGCCTTGTTAATCAAGATCTCCATTCATCTCGCGTCAGAGGTGATTAGCGAGGCGAATGTCCCCTTGCATAGTTGACACTATTTCCCCCTCAACCTAGGTCATGCAGCCTGACCGGGCACTATCTAACTGAATTTCCGCGCTATCACGCTCGTTCTTCGAATTCGGGGCAGATCCGTAAGGTGCGCCGATGGAGAGTGACGGCCGGTTGCGAGTTATTTTCAGTCCATGCGCCAGGCAGCAATCGATTTCTGCGCTTCATGAAATGCGGAAAACGAGTGTGGATTCAACCGGTCGATGCAACAGATTGGCTAAATGAATCGCCTCTGGTTTCGTAGACATCTCGAACGGCTGCAAAGGGTCGATTACTGTCCTTGGTGATAGGCAGAAATCGGCCAAAAGCGGTCACTGGACAGTCCACCCTTGAACAAGTAGCGTGCAAGCCAAATTTCATCTAATTAGAGTTCGCTCATGGTTTCTATGGCTGTTCAGGAAGAAGTTCGAGCCCGCCTACGCCGCGCAGAGGACGAGCACGATGTGAAAGTGCTTTTAGCAGTTGAGTCAGGAAGTCGCGCCTGGGGATTCGCCTCTCCCAACAGCGACTACGACGCACGCTTCATTTATGTGAATAAACCTGAGTGGTATCTCGCTGTGGGCCTTGAGGAACAGCGCGACGTCATCGAGTATCCCATCATCGACGACATGGACATCAACGGCTGGGATCTACGAAAGGCACTTAGACTATTTTGGAAGTCCAATCCAGGCTTTGTGGAGTGGATACAGTCGCCCATCATCTATGAGCATACTGGTTCCTTTCACATGTGGGCCAAGGAGTTACTGCCGCAGGTGTATTCGGTAGAAAGCGGCATTTACCACTATCGCAGCATGGCTAAAACTAACTATAGGGGGTATTTGCAGGTCCCTCATGTCCCTCTGAAAAAATACTTTTATGTACTACGCCCGTTGTTATCGGTCCGGTGGCTAGAGCAGTTTGGAACGCCCGCGCCTATAGAATTTGACAGGCTGCGCGGTGTCATCGAAAGGGAGCCTGAATTCCAGCGGGCAATTGATGATTTGCTTGCGGTCAAGCGCGCATCTCCAGAGATGGGATTATCGCCTCAGATCATGCCGATCCAGCAATTCATTGAGCGTGAGCTCACTAGACTTGAATCAATTAAACCGACCCGTAGCGAGCGCAAAGAAGTTGAACCATTGCTTTCCGAACTGTTTCGCTCGGTGCTCAAAGACGCTTGGGGATGATGTTGTACCGGCCCCTCTGTAGACGCCAGGTACGTCAGCCTACATAAATTAATGATGACCGCTTTGGGTCGTTTGCTGCCTATCACAACTAGATGAAACTGACCCGTTGCTACCAGTGGAAAAGACAGAACGATCCGCCGCTACGATTGATCGCGTTCAATACATAGAGCTAAACAGCTGCTCAGCGTTCTTCAATTCACACGCCGCTTCTGCCTCCGCTCGCGTTGGAAAATGAAGGGGTAGACGGGACTTTTCCTTGTTGTCATAAATGTCGAATCCAGACGACTCCGTTCGCGAATAAAAGCGCACACCACACCTTGCAGATTCTGTCTCTTTAGGTGTTGGTGGTACGACAACAAATCTCAATACCATCTCCTCACCTATAGTTTTTTATTCCTAATTCTTTTGTTTTAGCGGCATATAGCCATCTTATCAATCTCCCGTCATGGGTCTCGACGAGCGGAAAGCACCTAGCCCAGATGCAGAGTTAACCGATGGTGAGCCGATGAAAGCTTCAGGCCGAAGGCAGCTCAAGATTTCGCAGTTTCGACCTGGAAATTTGTTCCGAAGGCTATGCATGGCGGCAAGAAAATATCTGCCGTGGTTTTACAGTCCTCATGGCCATCTGACAGTCTGCGCGCTTGGTTTTTAGCCACTTTGAAGGCGGCATCCTGCGATGCACTTCCCGCCTCGCTATCAGTTGCTCACCTTCGAAACGACCTTGCGCACGACATACGGCAGGATACCGCCCTCCTTCAAATAGAGAATTTCCTGTTGCGAATCCAGCTGCAGAATCAACGGCAGCGAGGTCTGACTTCCGTCCTCGCGATTGATCACCAGGCAGAGCGGGTTTGCCCCCACCTGCATTGTCTCCAGACCGTTGAAGTCCAGTGTCTCATCCCCTTTTAACTGCAAGTTCGTCGCGTCGACGCCTGCCGCGAACGTAATGGGCAAGATGCCCATGCCGATCAGATTGCTACGATGGATACGCTCAAAACTCTGCGCGACGACAGCCTTGACGCCCAAGGTGGCTTGCGCCTTGGCTGCCCAGTCACGACTGGAGCCCGCTCCATAGTTGAATCCGGCGAAGATCACCAGCGGCACGTCCTTGGCAACGTAGCTCAGAGCTGCGTCGTAAACGCGCTGGATCGAACCGTCAAAAGCCGTTGCAAAACCACCCTCTCCCGGCTGTTGCTCCAATAGCCGATTCTTCACTGCTCGATTCACGAATGCACCGCGCATCATCACTTCGTGGTTGCTGCGGCGGGTCGAGTATTGATTGAGATCGTTCGGGTTTTCGCCGCGCTCAATCAACCACTGTCCAGCCTGGCTTTCGAGTGGAATCGCACTGGCCGGTGAGATGTGGTCAGTGGTGACGTTGTCGCCCAGCACCATCAAAGTTCTTGCACTATGAATCGACAACTCGGGTGAAGCTTCGGCTTTGACGTTTTGCAGGTAGATGGGGCGGCGCAGGTAAGTCGAATTCGGCGCCCAAGGAAACTGCACGCTGCCACTCGCTGACAGTGCCTGCCAGTGATGAGTGCCATCCCACAGCATCGCGTTACGCTGGCGGAACAAATCCGGGCGAACGGTCTGGCTGACCAGTGCCTGAATCTGCTCTTCACTGGGCATCAGTTCATGCAGGTACACATCGTTGCCTGCCGCATCCTGTCCTAACGGCTCAGTCTGGATATCCTTATTGATGGTGCCTGCCAAGGCATAAGCCACGACCAGCGCCGGCGAAGCCAGGTAGCCGACCTGGACGCGAGGATTGACCCGCCCCTCGAAGTTGCGATTGCCCGACAGCACCACCACGGTTTTGAGGCCCTGGTCCGAGAAGCGCTCCATGTGTTCCTCGAGGCTGCCGGAGTTACCGATGCAGGTCATGCAGCCAAACCCGGCGAGGTCGAACCCTAAGGCCGAGAAGTCGCTCAGCAGATCGGCCTTTTCCAGGTAGTCCGCGACTACGCGTGAGCCGGGAGACAGAGATGTCTTGACCCAGGGTTTACTGCGCAAACCGCGACGCTGAGCGTTGCGGGCCAGCAATCCCGCCTGGATCATCTGGCTCGGGTTTGCAGTGTTGGTGCAACTGGTGATTGCCGCCAGGGAGATGGCGCCATGGGTCAGGGCCTGGCCAAACGAAGGCTCGAAGTATTCCGCTTCAGCATCCGAAGAACGCGCTATCACGCCCTCCCGCTCACCCAGAATTTCCTGACGAAAGGATGGCGCGGCGTCAGCCAGTTTGCGCCACTGATGCGGTTGATGAGGTCCGGCAACACTTGGCTCGATGGCCGCGAGATCCAGCTCGATCAGGTCATCGAAATGCGGTTCGGGCAGTGCGTCGTGGCGCCACAGGCCTTGTGCTTCGAGGTAAGTCTCAATGCGCGCAATGGTGTCTTCGCTGCGACCGGTCAGGTGCATGTACTCCATCGTGCTGTCGTCGAACGGGAAGAACACTACGGTGGCGCCATACTCAGGGGCCATGTTCGACAGCGTGCCTCGCGCCGCCCAACTGAGCTTCGACAGGCCAGGGCCGCAGAACTCAACGAACTTGCCCACCACGCCCTTCGCACGCAATATTTGCGTGATGCGCAATGCCAGATCGGTGGCCGTCACACCGGGCCGCAATTCATTGCTCAAACGAATGCCGACGACTTCAGGAAAACTGATCGGCACCGGCTCGCCGAGCATGGCAGCCTGTCCCTCCAGCCCACCCACACCCCAGCCCAGGACGCCAATGGCGTTGATCATCGGCGTGTGGCTGTCGGTTGCTACGATATCGTCAGGATGCAGCAGTGGCTGGCCATCGGCAGTCTGGCTTTCCCAAACCACGGTCGCCAGCGACTCCATGTTGACCTGGTGAATGATCCCGGTACCGGGCGGGACCACCTTGAAATTGGTCAGACTCTTCTGCGCCCACTTGATGAATTCGTAGCGTTCGGAGTTGCGGCGGTAGTCGATGTCCAGGTTCCTCTCCACCGCGTCCGCTTCGGCGTAGCGTTCGACAATCACCGAATGGTCAATGACCAGCACCGCAGGAATCATCGGGTTCATGGTTTCCGGTGCGCCACCCATTTCCGCCACCATGTCGCGCATACCGGCAAAGTCAGCAAGCGCCGGCAGGCATGTCGTGTCGTGGAACATCAGCCGGTTAGGATAAAACGGCACTTCGCAGGCCGGCGCCCCTTGGCGTATGCATGCGATGAAGTTGTCCAGCGACGCTGGTGAGCACCGCGCCACATTCTCCAGCAGAATACGGATTGAATAGGGCAAGCCAATGAGCTCGTCCGGGGTGAGTATCTTGTGCAGATCCACGTAGGCGTAACGGGTGTCGCCCACTTGAAGATGACTTTGATGACGTGCGTCGATGGTGGAAATCATGGGCTTATCGTTCACCGGTTGAGTGCGTACGCAAACGACTCTATTCGGTCGTTCAGTTGAACCCAGCGTAACCAAAGGCCGAGCCGGGGAAAATTGAACAATGAGCAAGTCATCGTTCGCCAACGGAGAACGCAGCCTTGATGAGTCTGAAATTGTCAGGTCTTGCTCACTTCCCTACTCTCAGGGGCGACGACAATTTCCATGGAGACCATTTATGCTCGCCCCTACCGCAAAAGTCCTTGAAGAGCTTGCCCCGACTGGTGTGCTCAAAGCCGCCATCAACTTCGGCAATCCGGTGCTTGCACAGCGCAATGCCGAAACGGGCCAACCTCAAGGTGTATCTGTCAGCCTGGCGGTGGAACTGGGCAAGCACCTGGGCGTTCCTGTCGAGTTCATCACCTACGATGCTGCGGGAAAAGTGTTCGAGGCTTTGGCACAAAATCAATGGAACATTGCATTCCTGGCCATCGAACCTGTGCGTGAAGCTCAAGTCGCCTTCAGTGAACCTTACGTGATTATCGAAGGTACCTATCTGGTCAAGGACAGCTCCCCATTCCGCAAGATGGAAGATCTGGATCAACCCAACGTGCGGATCGCCGTGGGCAAGGGTGCAGCTTATGACCTGTACCTGAGCCGGACTCAACAGCACGCAACCCTGGTTCGCGCGCCAACCTCTGCCGGAGCGGTGGACTTGTTTCTCGATGAGAACCTGGATGCGGCGGCGGGCGTGCGTCAACCGCTGCTCAAGGTCGCCGAGGCCAACAAGGAATTGCGCGTCCTGGACGGTTACTTCACGTCAATTCGCCAGGCAATGGGCGTTCCCGTGCGATGCGCCGCGGGTGCGGCGTATGTCAGAGCATTCCTGGAAGAACAGAAAGCCAACGGTTTCGTTACCAAGGCACTTGCCGCAAGCGGCCAAAGTGACGTCACGGTTGCCCCGCTTCAAGTCAATTGAGGCCGTTGCGATAAGGAGTTGAAACGCACTTGCCTGCTCAGCGGCGAAGGCGTTTCAACCAGATTTTATGCACCGGCTCAGCGCAGAGCATCACCACTATCAAGCGCATGATCTGCATTGCCGTAACGATGCCGACTCCCAGGTTCAAGGCTTCGGCCGTCAGGTACATTTCCGTACTGCTGCCCGGCATCATGCCCAGTGCCAGCGTCATCAAAGGAAAACCCAGCAGATAACCGATTCCAAGTGCCAGCAACAAGGTGCATACAATCATGCTTAAGGTGAACACCGAAACCTTGATCAGGAATGTCGGTGAAGCCTTGAAGAACTGGCGATCAAAGTAGCCTCCGAGCGCGCAACCGATCATGAGTTGACCGTAATGGCTCAACTCAACGGGCAATGCCGTCTGCAGATTGAAGCTGGCAGTGAATAGCGCGCACAGCGCCATCGGGCCGAACATCCAAGGGTTCGGCAACTTGTACCGTTTCCAGATAATCGCCGTCAGCGCCCCGCCGAGCAACAATGGCAGCAGCCAATACCAATCACTGGGCAATCGGGCATGAACCACCGATGGAGAAATTTTCGAGCTGAAAAACATCGCGGGCGGAACACAAAGAACAATCAGCACGAGCCGAACACTGTGAGCTGCAGCGATTTGACTGACGTTGGCCTTATGCCTGATCCCCGATTGAATCATCTCTGCAAAGTTCGCAGGCATGAAGGCGAAAAAGGCAGTCGTCAGATCCATGCCTCGACGCCGCATGAACTCGATGCCGAGCAAGGCAAGTAACAAGGTGAGAAATGCCGCGAACAGCATCATCGCGAAATGCCCCAGGATCTGCTCCAGCACCGCGGGTGTGAAATGCAGGCCGATGGATGTCGCAATCATCCATTGCCCGGTCAATCGCCCATTGGGGATCTCCCCTACCCGCCAGCCGAGACATCGCACCAGAATAACCGCCAACATCGATCCAATGATCCAGGGCAAAGGCCAGTTCAGGTAACTGGCAATCAGTGCGCCGGCCACTCCAACCAGCGGTGTCGCCCACCACAATCCCATTGAGGTGAAAAACGCTCTCATAGGTTGGCGCCACCAAAGACCATACACACTGGACTCCCTGTCTCAATCACCTCACCCGTTGGGGTCAAGCTTCCAGTCGTTGGGTCAACTCTGAAAACCACGATGGTGTCGCTGTCCTCGTTGGCCACATACATGCATCCGCCGTCGGGCGACAAGGCGAAAAATCGAGGAGTGAGGCCTTGCGTTGGCGTCGCTGATTCGAATGTCAGCCAGCCCGATTGAGGATCAATGCTGAAGCGCGCAATGCTGTCGCTTCCCCGGTTGGAGGCGTAGAGGAAGCGCCCGGCCTTATCGACTTCGATCTCTGCGGCCGTGCTGTCACCGGTGAAAGAATCCGGCAGCGCAGAGAGCACCTGCTGCGGCTGCAGCTCACCACTTTCGCTGTTCAAGCGATAGGTTGCGACGGTCGAGTCGAGCTCATTGACCGAGTAGACAACGGGTAGTCCCGGATGAAAAGCCACATGCCGCGGCCCGGCTCCTTTGCGGGTGGCAACAGATGGACAGGCTGTCGGGAGCAGCTTGCCCGACAGTGAGTCGAATCGGTAAGTGAAGATCCGGTCGAGACCTTTATCCGGTACGACGACTAGCTTTCCACTGGGGTCGAATGGATTGAAATGCGGTTTCGGGCCTTTTTGTTCAATTCGATGGGGTCCGATCGGCCCTTGCGTCATCACTTGATCGCAGAGTTCGCCGAGTTCCCCCGAATCGAGAATCGGTAAAACAACAACAGAACCACTGTAATGGTTGCTCACCACCAGGAAGTCGCCGTCCGGTGAAATCGCCAAATGTGCGGGATTGTGGCCATGGGTGCTTTGGCTATTGAGGTAGCGCAGCGTGCCATTGGCGCCGATGCTGAATGCGCTGGCCTGATCCGTATCACCATGGACGCAGTACAGGAAATCCTTCTGTTTACTGATCGCAAGAAATGAAGGGTTTACCAATCCATCAACCAACTGCACATGAGACAGGCGCCCAGTCTTTGAGTCGACGCTGTAGACGTTGATCCCGTTGCCACGGGCATTCCTTTCACGAGTGGTACGACAGCCTACGTAAATGAACATGAAGTCATCTCAAAAGGCGAGCAGGTGCATGGATGGCACCTGTCACGCGGTCAAGTGTGCGACGAACGCGCGAGCGGTAGGAGGGAGCGCTTCGAATCGTCGAGCAACAATATTCAACTGACGCTTGGCCCATGGCTCGGCCAACGTGACAGCCTGCAAATGGAAGGAACGCAGATAGGGACGCAGAACATCGCGAGGCAAAATGCAAATGCCCAGATTGGTCGAAACCATCCGGCACATGCATTCAAAGCTGGAAACGCGAACCCGCTGCCTGATTGGCTTACCTAACAATTCGGCTTGTTCACTCAGCAGCAAATGCACCGAGCTCTCCACGTGAGGACCAATGAATTCGAAGATCAACGCTTGCTCGAAACTGGCTTGCGTCTGTGCCGCCAACGGATGCCGTTCTGGAACCGCAATCACCAACTCATCCACGCGATAGGGAACGGATTCCAACCCTTGTGAAGGCGTCTGTTCGGCAATGATGCCGACATCCGCACGACCGTCCGACACCGCTCGTACGATTGCCGCACCGACGCGCTCCTCGATATCGAACTTGATATCGGGGTAGGTTTCCATAAACGTGCCGATATCCAGACTCAGCTGTTGGGCCAACGCCGATGTAATGGCGTGCAATCGAACATGGCCCTTGATTCCAGCACCATACTCACTCAACTCCTGGTCCATCTTCTGAAGAGTTTCGTTCACCTGCAACGCGTAATGGCGCAGCGACTGACCCGCAGGGGTCAGCTCCATTCCGCGCGGATAGCGAATGAACAAGGGAGAACCCACCTTCTCTTCAAGCTCGCTGATCCGCTTACTGACTGCGGAGGTCGCCAGGTGGCAGAGCTGCGATGCCTTGGTCAGGTTTCGCTGCTCCGCCACAGCCATGAAGATTTCCAGGCTGAGCAGATCATGGCGCATTGGCCAATGCCTTCTCGAAGAAGTCTACCGTGCCGAAATTGCCGGATTTCAGCGCCAGGGCAACCGGGTCGTCGCGCAAGCCGAGTGTCCAAGGCACACCAGGATCGATGGTCGCACCAATTCGCAGAGCCTTGACTTGCAGTGCCTTGACTACCGCACCCGATGTCTCGCCGCCGGCAACCACCAGCTTGCGAACACCCATGCCGTAGAGGCCGACAGCGACGGCGGACAATGCGTCTTCAACGATCTGCCCAGCCGCCTCAACACCGAGCTTTTGCTGAGCAAGCTTGACCGTCTCTGGATGTGCGCTTCCATAGATCAGGACGGGACCCTTTTGAATCAGATCCTTTGCCCATTCAAGTGCTTCAGCAACCTGATCATGACCATTGGCAAGACGCAGCGGATCAATGGAAAAGCTCGGGCGGGTTTTCTGCCAGTGCTCGACCTGACCATTCGTCGCTACCGAACAACTGCCGGAAACAACGGCGCCCAAGCCCTCGATGACAGGCAGTACCGATGCCGTTTCGGACTGACCGAGCTTGCCTGCACGACGGAAGTTTTCAGGTAGACCCAGCGCAACGCCAGAACCGCCGGTAACCAGTTTATGGTCCGCCACGGCAGTGCCTATCGCATACAAATCTTCATCATCGATCGCATCGACAATGGCATAACCTCGACCTTGGGCAGTGAGGCTGTTGAAAGCCGCGGAAATGGCTTGCGCGCCCTTGTTTACGACCGAATGTGCAACAAGACCTACCGGTTTGAGCGTCTGCTGCTGCAACACCCGAACCAGATTGGAATCGGTCATTGGCGTCAATGGATGATTACGCATGCCGGATTCGCTCAACAGCACATCGCCGACGAACAAATGACCGTTAAAAATCGTCCGTTTGTTCTCCGGGAATGCAGGACAAGCCACAGCGAACGAGACGTTCAAAGCTTCAGCAAGTGCATCGGCGACAGGGCCGATGTTTCCGCGAGAGGTCGAGTCAAACGTCGAGCAATATTTGAAAAAAAACTGTTGGCAGCCTGCCGCACGCAACCATTTCAGCGCTTCGAGCGATTGGGTAACGGCTTCTTCCGGGCTGACGGTACGGCTTTTCAGGGCAATGACGACAGCATCGATGTCGTCAGGCAGTGGCCCTTGCGGCACACCGATCACTTGTAGCGTGCGCATGCCGCCACGTACCAGCGTACTGGCCAAATCCGTACCGCCGGTGAAGTCATCAGCGATGCAACCGAGTAGTAATTGACTCACTGTGGTCTCCTCGTGCCCTCCTCCTTTGGATATCCAAAAGGAGAACAGGCGTTTTCTTGTTATAGATCCGCAACACTCCAGATAACGGGCGACATGCCTGGCATGCCGCCCGTTTCAATCAGCCCAGAATGGCTTTGGCTACCGCTTCGCCGAACGCTTTGGTACCGCTGGAGCCGCCCAGATCAGGCGTGCGCTGCTTAGGATCCTGCAGCACAACATCCACTGCCTTTTCCATTTCCAGGCCGGCCTTGATCAGCGCTTCCTTGTTGTGGTGCTCGCCCATCCACTGCAGCAGCATGCCAACGGACAGAATCATCGAAACCGGGTTGGCCTTGTCCTGACCGGCGATATCCGGCGCAGAGCCATGCTGGGCCTGGGCGCAGCAATGAGTGTCGCTGGCCATCATGGAACCGGCCAGACCCAGGCTGCCCGACAGTTCACTGGCAAGGTCGCTGATGATGTCGCCGTAGAAGTTGGTCGCGACCAGAACGTCGAAGCGCTCAGGGCTACGTACCAGGTGGGCAGTGGAGGCATCGACCAGCAGATCGTCCAGAGTGACCTCCGGGAAGTCCTTCGCTACATCGCGAACGCATTCCAGGAACAGCCCGTCGGTCATGTGGAAGCTGTTGGCCTTGTGAATGGCGGTGACTTTCTTGCCACGCTTCATAGCCAGCTCGAATGCACGGCGGGCGATACGCTCGCTGCAATGACGAGTGATTTTACGAGTGGATAAAGCCATATCCGGAGTCGGCATCACTTCGCCCCAACCGCGGCTCATGTTGCGATCTGGATAAAAGCCTTCAGTCGCTTCACGCATGATCACCAGGTCCATCGTCTTGCCTTCCTTCATGTTGGAAGTCAGGAATGGACGGGTACGGGCAGGACGTACGTTGGCGTAGAGATCCAGGCCGATACGGAAACCGGCAGAAACGTTGCGACCGCCTTTTTCAGGCACTGGATAGTCGGCGTGCGACTGGGTGCCGAGAATGATGCCGTCGTAGCCTTTGGCTTTTTCCAGCACTTCATCACGCAAGGTGGTGCCGTATTTATCCAGGCTTGTGAAACCGACATCGTCGTAATCGAAGCTCAAGCCCAGATCGAATTTTGTGTTGGCTGCCTTGAGCACCGACATCGAAGATTCAACGATTTCTGGACCAATACCGTCACCAGGAAGAACCAAAATACGCATCGCATACCCCTTACTTATTGTTTGAGCTGAATTTTTTCGAAGCCTGTGCGTGATGAACCGGCCCCATTTCTGTACATCGTAAATACAAAGTACAATATTGGCGAGACGAAGTCCTTAACCTTTTGCTCCCGTTCGTCCTGAGACGATATGGGGGGCAGTAGCGCTATCGCCCTCGACAGATTGCATTTTATTGCATGAATATTCAGTTTGTGCAACCTTTACGCTCAACGGTCACCCAATTCACTTTCCCAGGAGATCCTGCATGACAGTCAAAACCTCCGATCTTTGCGATCAATACCCAGACTCAATTCGCGTACTGGCCCCGATTTTCCAGGACTTTGGCGGCAAAAATGATTTCGAGGGACGCGCCTTCACCCTCAAATGTTTCGAGGACAATTCCCGGATCAAGGAAATAAGCAGTCTGCCGGGGCACGGCCGGGTGTTGGTGGTGGACGGAGGCGGCAGTGACCGCTACGCGCTGTTCGGCGATGTGATCGCTGAAGATCTGGTCAAGAACGGCTGGGCCGGTGTGATGATTTACGGTTACATCCGCGACAAAGCTGCATTACGTGACATGCCGATCGCCATCAAGGCACTGGGCACATCACCGCGAAAGACCGTCAAACGAAACGAAGGGCAGATTGGCATAACGGTGGAATTCGCCGGGCACACCATCGCCGATGGCGACCAGCTGTTCGGCGATGATGATGGCGTGGTGTTGTTAAACGAGCTGAGCGCTAGCTGACGACCGATATCTCAAGGCTGCGCTGGTATTCCAGCTCATCCTTGGCCTCTTTATCAGTTTTTTGCCGCCCGACCACATCAAGGTGGTTGCGTAGAAATTCCGCCGCCTCCTCTCGCTGTCCACTTTCGATGAGATCAAGAAGATGGATGTGTTCTTTACATTGGTTGATCAGGCGAGGCCGATCCACGTTGGCCTTGTAGGCCATGAAACGACGCAGTTGGTTCTGGCGGCGGATTGCCTCAAGAAAAAAAGCGTTGCCCGAGCAGCGCACCACCAGCTCATGAAGCTGCGAACCGATCTGGAACAGCTGCGATCGCGACAAGGTGAAAATGTCGCCATCGAGCAGTTGCTGCTGGATTTCCCGCGCTTTGGCAAACGCAGGCTTATCCACCTCGTAACCAGGCTCCAATACGGCGGCCGGTTCGATTGCCATGCGAAAACGGTAGCTCTGAATATGGGCTTTGGAGTCATGCAGAAAACTGTTGATCTCCCACCCCTGCCCAGGCTTGCGCTCAATCATTGCCTCATTGGCCAGCCGGGTCAGAACCTTCATGAGCTGCCCTCTGGGCACCTCATATTTGCGCATCAATTCGGCTTCAAAAAAAGTCGTGGGAATGTCACCACGCAAGACGTCGTCAACAACGCGCAAGTAGAAGTCTTCAAAGGGATCGACTTCCAGAGGGAGCTTGCGACTGTCGATTCCTCGCGCGTCAGCCGTCAGGAAATAACCCCGGTTCGGCTCCTTGGTCGCCAGACCCAATTCGGCCAACAACGCAAAACCTCGTCGAATCGGAGACCGGGACACTCCCAACTCCTTGGCAAAAGACTCCTCACGCAAAGGATCACCAGCGCGCATCGACCGGGCCCTGGCCATGTCGATGATCTTGGGTGCCAACTGCTCCGCAAGGTCTTTCTTAATCTTGGGCTTCATTTTGGCTGGTTCGCCCACCAAGGGTTGTTGAAGAGTCGATTCTGCTGAATTCATGGAAACCGGTAATCAGAGGAGGATGACGTGCATAGCCCGGTTTGGAGTGATTACACCCGAATCCAAGCTTTAAAGAAAAATAACACACCTGATGCACATCAACACGCCAGTGACAATTCAGGGCTTCACCGTACACCCACTTGACCTACAGTAACGCAGGAAACCGTCATGACCGCACCACGCATCTATCTGATCCATGCAACGCCAGTAGCCATAGACCCCATCACTGAGGCGTTCACACGACTTTGGCCTGAGGCCAGGCTGGCCAATTTATTGGAGGATTCACTCTCTAGCGATTTGGCCGAGGCCGGTGAGCTGACCCCGGACTTGAGCCAGCGGTTCTTGAAACTCGCGACCTACGCCGCAGAGTCCGGTGCTGATGCGATCCTGTTTACGTGCTCGGCATTTGGTGAGGCGATCGACTTGTGCAAACGCTCGCTGAGCATTCCGGTGCTTAAACCGAACGAAGCCATGATCGAGGCGGCCCTTCAACGCACAGCAAGAATCACCATCCTTGCGACATTCCAGCCGGCCATTGCATCGATGACCGAGGAATTTTTAGCCCACGCGGGACAACTGGGCGTCGATATCGAGCTCGACACCCTTGTTTGTCCAGAAGCACTCGCCGAACTGCGCAAGGGAAATGCTGAACGCCATGACGCGCTGATCGTCGATTCAGCTCGCTCCCCAACCAATAGCGAATTGTTGTGCTTTGCCCAGTTCTCCATGACCAGCGCAGCACAACAAGTGAGTCAAGCGAGTGGCCTGCCCGTACTGACAACACCCGACAGCGCCGTGTTGAAGCTGCGTGACCTTCTCAAAGCCTGATACAGATCGAATATTCAAGGAGTCCCCATGACCAGGTTGAACGCACACATCGGCTTCCAGTTTACGGAGTTGCCTTTCCTGGAGCGGTTCTCGGCAGCGGCCAACGCGGGTTTTCGAGCGGTCGAGTTCCCCTCGCCCTACGAATACGAAGCACAGCAAATAGCAGAGCTTCTCTGCGAGCATGAACTGCAGATGGTGCAATTCGCCGCGCCATCGGGGCCAACCAAAGGCACTACCGGCATTTGCAGTTCAAAAGAAGCATTTCGATCTGATCTGATCAAAGCCGTCGACTATGCAAATGCACTCGACTGCCGAATGGTTCACCTGATGTCAGGAGTGTCGCAGGCTGCACTTGGGATCATTGCCGATAGCAGCACTTACCGACGCAATTTGAAGTACGCCGTAGAGTTCTTGTCTGGAGAAGGCATCGAGCCTTTGATTGAAGTCATAAGCTCAGATGAAGTCCCAGGTTACCTGATGAGCCGATACGACTTCGCCGAAGAGATGCTTCAGACACTGCCCAGCCTTGGACTCATCCTGGACACGTACCACACCGAGCTTCTAGGCGAGGATTGCCTGCGCAAGCTCAATCAATGGTGGTCTCGGGTAAGTCACATCCAGGTCGCCGACTTTCCCGGCCGCAACGAGCCAGGCACAGGCAACATCGACTTCCCAAAACTGCTCTCCATGCTTGAAGACCGGGCCTATCAGGGCTGGGTGGGTTGCGAGTACCGCCCTCGCACCTCGACTCTCGATGGGCTGGAAGAACTCCGGAGGATCATGATGCCGCATCCTCACGAGGATGACCGTTGGTAAGAAATCGTTTCTTTTTGAAGAAATTGTACTGCGTAATCTTGCAAAACAATTTCGAGTGGAGTTTATTAGCCCTCAGTAGCCCTCGAAGGTTGCAGGCAATACTCCCAACAAAAAACACAACAGGAGTTTACGCATGAGCAAAAAGATCGCATTTGTTACTGCAGGCATGGGAAACCTGGGGACTGCAGTTTGCCAACGACTGGCACGTGACGGGTTCACCGTCGTCGCAGGATGCGGCCCTGACTCTCCCCTGAAGGACACCTGGCTCGCCCAACAAAAGGAGCTTGGTTTCAACTTCATCGCTTCTGAAGGTAGCGTTGCTGATTGGGAGTCCTGCCAAAAGGCTTTCGATCAAATCAAGAAAAATGTCGGCCCTGTTGACGTTCTGATCAACAATGCCGGTACCGCTCGCAATGTTGTATTCCATGACATGCAGCCCAATGACTGGGCTACCGTCATCGACACCAATCTCAATTCGCTATTCAACGTAACCAAACAGGTTATCGATGGCATGGCCGAACGAGGCTGGGGACGAGTGATCAACATCTCCTCTGTAAATGCTCAACTGGGCCAGGTAGGTCAGGTCAACTACTCCACTGCCAAATCTGCAATTCGAGGCTTCACTCGCGCACTGGCACGAGAAGTCGGCTCCCGTGGGGTCACCGTCAATACCGTCTCTCCTGGATACATCGCCACTGCCAAGCTCAAGTCCGTCACCACGGCGGACGCGATGGATCGCATCATTCAGGACATTCCGACTCGTCGCCTGGGAACACCCGAGGAGATCGCAGCGGTGTGCGCCTGGCTAGCCTCCGATGAAGCCGGTTACGCAAACGGTGCCGACTTCTCGCTCAATGGCGGCCTTCACATGAGTTGATACTCGTGTGAGACTCAGCGGCGACCCGCTGGATCAAACCAAAAATACAGCGGGAACCTTGATGCGCTTTTTGCGCAGATCCCATAAAAACAATTGTACTTTACGTCAAGGTGATACAAATGCTCTCAATACTCGGCTACGGCATGATCGTGACCTTCATGGCACTGATCATGACCAAGCGGTTGTCACCGTTGGTAGCGATGACAACAGTTCCGATCGTTTTCGCACTCATGGCAGGCTTCGGTCCGGACATGGGCAACATGATGATCGATGGCCTGAAAAAGGTAGCGCCAACCGCCGTCATGGTGATGTTCGCGATCCTCTACTTTGGCGTGATGTTCGATACAGGCCTGTTCGATCCGATCATTCGCAAGTTCATCAAACTGATCAACGGCGACCCGATGAAGGCGGTCGTTTTCGCGACCCTGCTGGCAGGCATGGTGTCGCTGGACGGCGACGGTTCGACAACCTACATGATCACCGTCACGGCGATGCTGCCTCTGTTCAAGCGACTCAGACTCGAACCCTTGTCACTGACCTGTGTAGTCATTCTGGCGGCAAGCGTGACAAACCTGTTGCCATGGGGCGGCCCACTTGCACGCGCCGCAGCTTCCCTGCAGGTCGATACGTCCGAGCTGTTCATCCCACTCATTCCCGTTATGGTGGTGGGCTTCCTGGGCGTTCTGGCGCTGGCTTACTTCATCGGTATTCGCGAGCGTCAACGCCTCGGAAAACTGCGTCTGTCAGTGGGTGCTGCTGCCACCGTTTTTGACGATGAGACTGACGAAGGTCTGCCATCGATGTCAGACGAAAATGCCGAACTGCGTCGTCCAAAACTGTTCTGGTTGAACGCGGGTCTGACGATTGCTTTGATGGCTGGCCTGGTGGTGGAAATCCTGCCACTTTCCATTTTGTTCATGGTCGCGTTCTCCGTTGCATTGGTAATCAACTACCCACACATGAACGATCAACGTCGTCGCATTTCCGCGCACGCTCCAACAGCCCTGAACCAGATTGCGATCTTCCTGGCAGCCGGCATTCTGGCGGGTATCCTCTCCGGGACGGGCATGGTCAACGCGATGTCCGCCAGCTTCCTGGCAATGCTTCCTGCAACCTGGGGCCCGTACATGGCTCCGATCACCGCGCTGGCGAGTATCCCGGGCACGTTCTTCATGTCCAATGACGCCTTCTACTATGGTGTGCTTCCAGTACTCGCCAAGGCTGCCGAGGTTTATGGCATTACCCACGCTGAAATCGGCCGGGCCTCGCTGGTAGGTCAACCAGTTCACCTTCTGAGTCCTCTTGTGGCCTCGACCTACTTACTTTGCGGTCTGGCTGGTGTGGAGTTCAGCGACCACCAGAAATACACCATGAAATGGGCGTTTGCGCTCAGCTTCCTGATCCTGCTCGCTTGCTTGCTACTGGGCTTGTTCCCTCTGGCAGCGGGTGTCTAAGGGGAGGTGAGGAACAACTAGCATCACCGCTGCAAACCAATAAAAAATCCCGGAAACAGAAATGTTTTCGGGATTTTTTTCGTTCGATCAAGATCGCAAAATACATTAGGTTTGTTAGCCCAGCGCGGTGCTTTTACATTGCCCCCAAGCATCACTTCAGCCATGGCAGTCACGTGCGCAAGCCAACTCTCTCGCCCAAGGACAAGCGCTGTCCAAGGCCTGCCCTGAAGCGAAGGGAGTTCATCGAAATAGTCTGGCTGATCGCACTAGTGCTGGTTATGCCCTGCTCAAGTCAGCATGTAAGCGCGCTGACTGCGCTTTGCACCCGTGTCCATTGCACCTTCCTGATAAGAAGTCAGAAGGTGTAAACCTTATTCAGGACGAGCCATAAAAAATAAAAAAGCCCTGAATATCAGGGCTTGATGAATATTTTTTAGATTCTCCTAGGTGGTAAACCCTAGAACGCCAGTTTGTAACCGATCAACACCAGCATCGTCGCCAGGCAAGGACGCAACAGCTCATCGGAGATGCGCCCGGTGAGGTGGCTGCCCAGGTAAATCCCCGGCAGCGAACCGACCAGCAGAAAACCCAGTACCTGCCAATCCATGTTGCCCATGCTCGCATGGCCCAGACCGGCCACCAGCGTCAGCGGGACGGCGTGGGCGATTTCCGTGCCGACCAGGCGACGGGTCGGCAGCAGCGGATAAAGGATAAACAGCGCCACCGTACCCAACGCACCGGCGCCGATGGAGGTCAGTGCCACCATGGTGCCGAGAACGAGCCCGGTGATAACGGTCAGGACGTTGAGGCGCGGACCGCTTGGGTTGTAGTTGCCACCGGCGCGCTTGTGGGCGAAGTCCAGCAGGCGTTTCTTGAACAGAATCGCCAGCGCCGTGGCAAACAACACAAAGCCCAGGGCTTGCTTGATGATCGCGTTCATCGCGTCAGGGCTGGAATGCAATGTGCTGAGGAACCACAACGTCAGCATGACTGCCGGCACGCTGCCGAGGGTCAGCCAACCGGTGATGTGCCAGTCGATGTTGTTGTTCTTTTTGTGAACAAGTACGCCACTGGATTTGGTAATGGCCGCGTACAGCAGGTCGGTGCCGACGGCGGTTGCCGGGTTGATTCCGAACCATAGCAGGATCGGGGTCATCAACGACCCGCCACCTACGCCTGTCATGCCGACGATGAAGCCGACAACCAGTCCGGCCACGACCAACCCGATGTTCACTAAATCCATTGATACGTCCACATAGACCGCAGGGAAAATCTGGCCCGCAGCATAGCGATATTTCTTATAACCAGTTATATCGATGCGATCTATCTTTATGCCTAATACAGTTCCCTGCTCGCGAGGGAGGCAACGATGTCGAGCCCTTTCAGATCAATCGCTGTGTCTTGACGTTTTCGCCTGCAGGCTGGCGCCTGCAGGAGGTTGTGGGGATTTCACTGCACCGGGAGAAAATTCAGGAACAGCAGGCTTTGCGCATAGTTGAGGCCGATACGCCGGTAGCGCTCGTCAAGCATCTGGGTCAGCAAATCCAGGCGCGCGACGATCTTGCCGAACTCCACGGCAAAACTCAGGTTACTGCCCTCCTCCGAGATTTCGTTGGAAAACAGCATGGGCTGGCCATCCTTATTCTGTCGCTGGCTCAAAATCCAGGTGGCGATTTCGATGTTGCGGGCGGCGTTGCTGACAAACGTCGGGTTGATCGCGTCGGTCATGTAGAACTCCAGGCGATTACCGTGGGCGGTGACCAGCATGCTGCCGATGGCATAAATGAACGCGCCGACCCGGTCTCCGAGAAATTCCGGACTCATGGCAAAGCGCAACGCCGCCAGGTCTTTTTTCCCGCCCAGGGTGGGTAACGGCTGTTGCTGTTCGATGGCCATGCGCACTTGCTTGCCGGCAGTGCGGGCGTCGAGGAAGCCGGATTTCTTCAGCTCGTCGGGGTTGCGCAGGTACAACTTGCTCATCAGCAGGTAGAGGCTGTCGAGATTGTCACGCATAGCCAGCGTGGCCATGCGATCAACGCTGGTTTGCAGGAATTCCTGGGGTTTTCCATCACGTATCTGGCTGAAAAGATCATTGCCGGGCTGATGGCTGCAACCGCTGGCGCAGAGCAACAACAGACCGGCCAGCAGGCGAACGCGGATAAGGTTGAAGGGCAACACTCGAACCATAAGGGATTGGACTGACACATTCCTGTGCGGCGGGATTCGCCGCAACGGCTATGGATAGAGCCGATCAATTGGAAAAAGTGCAGTGTCGGGCGTGGGCAATCGATCATCGGCAGGGAAAGATCATTTGCACTTCGAAGGAATGGTGGATGACAGGCCGTCATCGCTGGCATGCCAGTTCCCACAGGTGCTGCGAACCGACGGCTTTATTGGATGATGTCTCTGTAGGAGCAAAGCTTGCTCGCGATGGCGATCTCAAGGACGCCATCGCCGGCAAGCCGTGCTCCTACAGGTGATGGAGTGCAACTGGCAGAGATTGGTTGGCTGGCAGACCGCCATCACCAACAAGCAAACTCCCACTGCGGCGAAACCCTCAGTCGCCGTTACCGCAGTAACGGGTATCACCCAAAACATCCACAGCATGGTCGGCCCAGAACCCGCCAAGACGGAACCCAGCGGCTATCCTGATGCCAACTGTAGTGTCGAGCAAAAAGGAACCAAGCATGCGAACTCAGCAACTGGCCGGTCGCCAAGTACCCGTGATCGGCCAAGGCACCTGGCAAATGGGCGAAGACCATACCCGCCAAAAAGAAGAAATCGCCGCCCTGCGCCTGGGCATCGATCAGGGCATGACCCTCATCGACACCGCCGAAATGTACGCCGAAGGTGGCGCCGAGCAAGTCGTGGCCCAAGCCATCGCTGGCCAGCGCGACAAAGTCTTCCTGGTCAGCAAGGTCTATCCACACAACGCCAGCCGCCAAGGCATTGCCCAAGCCTGCGAGCGCAGTCTGGGCAGGCTCAAGACCGACCATATCGATTTATACCTGCTGCACTGGCGCGGCCAATACCCATTGGCAGAAACCGTCGAGGCCTTCGAACGCCTGCGTGAGGCGGGCAAGATCGGTCGCTGGGGCGTGTCCAATTTTGATGTCGATGACTTGCAGGACCTCGATGCCAAGGCCTGCGCCACCAATCAGGTGCTCTACAACCTGGAAGAACGTGGCATAGAATTTGATTTGTTACCCTGGTGTCAGCAGCACAACATGCCGGTCATGGCCTATTGTCCAATCGGCCAGGGCGGAAAAATGCTCGCCAATGCCACGCTCAGACAAGTGGCTGCCCGCCACGCTGTGACGCCCGCCCAGGTGTCGCTGGCATGGCTGCTGCGCCAGGACGGTGTGATCGCCATCCCCAAGGCGGTCCGCGCTGAACACGTGCAACTGAATGCGCAAGCGGCGCAGTTGCAACTGGAAGTCGGGGATCTGGAGGCGCTGGACCAAGCGTTTCACGCGCCCAAACGCAAGCAGCGACTGGCCATGGTCTGAGCCAACGCGGTGTCAGAGGGCTTCGATATGAGAAGCACCGATCAACCGGACGACTTTAACCTGCAACGTTTTATTCAGGCACAAGACCCGGTATTCGACCGAGTCCAGGCCGAATTGAATGCCGGCCACAAACGCAGCCACTGGATGTGGTTTGTCTTTCCGCAGTTCGCCGGGCTCGGTGGCAGTGAAATGTCCCGACGCTTTGCGATCCGCTCCCGCGAAGAAGCGCAGGCCTACCTTGAACACCCCGTGTTGGGTGCCAGGTTGCGCATCTGCACCCAGGAAGTGCTGAACATCCAGCAGCGCTCGGTAGCGGCGATATTCGGCCATCCCGACGACTTGAAGTTTCATTCATCGATGACTCTGTTCGCCCAGGTCGCTGCCGCTGACAGCCCGTTTCACCAAGCGTTGAATCAGTATTTCCACGGCATCCTGGATGACTGGACGTTGTCGCTGATGGACTCAAAACAAGCCCAGTTGCCCCCCAATCAGGGTTGAGAAATCGTCGTCGACAAACGGCAGGATCGCGTCCGCCACCGGTTGCAGTTGTTTGCTGATGTAGTGATCGTAATCGATCGGCGCGCTGCGGATCTCCAGCGGTTCGGGGCCAGCGACGGTGATCACGTAACTGATCCAGCCGCCGCTCTGGTATTGGCGGGGGCGACCCTGCTGGTCGTTGTAGTCATCGGCGATACGCGCCGCCCGCACGTGCGGCGGCACATTGCGCTGGTAGTCATCAAGGGTGCGGCGCAGGCGTTTGCGGTAGATCAGGCGATCATCGAACTCACCGGCCAGGGTTTTGCGCACGTACTCGCGCACGTAGTCCTGATACGGCTTGCGGTGGAAGATCATCTCGTACAGCTCTTGCTGAAACTGCCGGGCCAGCAGCGACCAGTCGGTGCGCACGGTTTCCAGGCCTTTGTA
>NZ_RCOE01000284.1:0-1573 GCF_004321495.1 Pseudomonas sp. Sample_10 | reverse complement strand
CGCAAAGACTGTTCAAACGGATCGTGCATACGCACCTCTCGTGATGTCTGTGAAAGACGCGGTGAAATTTGCTCGGGTCACATGGCTCTCCGTCAGACCCAGCGCAAACGTCGGTATAACCACCACTGCCCCAACGCCACCGAAACCACCAACAGGCACGCGATCAGGAAACCATACGGGCTCGCGGAAAATGGAATGCCGCCGACGTTGATGCCCAAAAGCCCGGTCAAAAAACTCATCGGCAAAAAGATCCCGGTGATGACGCCGAAGCGATACATCGTGCGATTCATGCGCACGCTCAATCGCCGGTCTTCGGCCTCCAACACAAGCCCCACGCGCTCTCGGGTCAATTCGAGCTCTTCAAGATAGCGGGTCAGGCTGTTGTTCAATTCGTTCCAGTAATCGCCATCATCCTCGACAAACCAGGGCAACTTGAGCCGTGTCAGCTGAGCAAAAATATCCCTCTGCGGAGCGAGAAAGCGCTTCAACGCAGCGGCCCGGCGACGGATCTGCAAGATCGCTCCGTGCTCCGGTGTATACCGTTCGTCGGTATCGAGCTTTTCTTCTTCCTCATCGACCACTTCCGAGAGGCAACTGACCAGATCCTGCACCTTGTTGGTCAGGTACTGCGCCATGTAGAGAATCAGCTCGGAGGCGGTTTTCGGTCCCTTGCCCAGCTCCAGTTGCACCAGCAGTTCTTCGGTGGCGCGCAGCGGCCGCAAACGCAAGGAAATGACCCGCTGCGCAGAGCCGAAGATCCGTACCGAGACCATGTCTTCAGGCTCAGCCCCCGGATTGAGGTTGACTCCACGCAAAAATAGCAGCAGTTCGCTGTCGGAAAGCTGTAAAAGGCGCGGACGAGTATTCTCTTCCAGCAGCAGATCACAGCTGAATTCACTCAAACCGCTGGATTTGCGCAACCAGGTCTGGGTTTGCGGGTGACTGCGATCCCAATGCAGCCACAGGCTTTCATGAGCCTGCAGCTGCAATTCATCGAGTTCAGTCCGGGCTATCGAACGCGCGCCGCCTTTACCGTCCAGCACCAGGGCGTGGACCAGCCCCCATTGCGCGTTTTCTTCCTCGAACATCCGCACTCCTTCAGTCAATCGGGGATTTTACTCAGGCATTTTCAGCGGACTGGGCGAGATGATCACGCCGTTGTTATCCGCATAGATGTAGTGGCCGGGATGGAAGGTCACGCCAGCGAAAGTCACGGCCACGTTGAGGTCGCCGAGACCGCGCTTGTCGGTCTTCATCGGGTGGCTGGCCAGGGCCTGCACCCCCAGATCGGTTTGGGCGATGACGTCGACGTCACGAATGCAACCGTAGATCACCAGGCCTTCCCAGCCATTTTTGGCGGCTTTCTCGGCGATCATGTCGCCCAGCAGCGCGCGACGCAGGGAACCGCCTCCATCGACCACCAGCACCTTGCCGTTGCCCTTGAGTTCGGCTTGCTCCTTGACCAGAGAGTTGTCTTCGAAGCACTTGATGGTCACGATTTCGCCGCCGAAGGAATCGCGGCCGCCGAAATTGCTGAACATCGGTTCCAGCACCTGCACCAGCTCCGGGTAGG
>NZ_RCOE01000119.1:0-7587 GCF_004321495.1 Pseudomonas sp. Sample_10 | reverse complement strand
GACGTCGGCCAGAACCACAAATTCAACACCGCCATCGCCCAGGTGATGACGCTGATGAACGTTCTGGAAAAAGCCGCACAAGCCACCGAACAGGATCGGGCACTGATTCACGAAGGCCTGGAAACCGTGACGCTGTTGCTGGCACCGATTACACCGCACATCAGCCACGAGCTGTGGAATCAGCTGGGTCACGCTGACCCTGTGATCGACGCCGGTTGGCCGGTACAGGACGACAGCGCACTGGTGCAGGACAGCCTGACGCTGGTCATTCAGGTCAACGGCAAGCTGCGGGGCCAGATCGAAATGCCGGCCACCGCGACCCGTGAAGAAGTCGAAGCCGCCGCACGCGCCAACGAAAACGTGCTGCGCTTTGTCGATGGTCTGACCATTCGTAAAGTGATTGTGGTGCCCGGGAAACTGGTCAACATCGTCGCCAGCTAATTGGATCGGGCGCCAGGCCCTGCCTGGCGCCAAGTAAAACCTTTCGGGCCGCATGATCGGCCCACATGGTTTCAAGGGGAGCAACACAATGATCAAACGCAACTTGCTGGTGATGGGCCTCGCGGTCCTGTTGAGCGCCTGCGGTTTCCAGCTGCGCGGCACCGGCACCACCGAACTGGCGATCACGGAACTCGACCTGAGCGCCCGTAACGCTTACGGCGACACTGTCACCCAACTGCGCCAGGTTCTGCAAAGCAGCGGCGTCAAGGTCTACAGCGGCGCACCTTACAAGCTGTTCCTGGCCGACGAACAGGAATCCCAGCGCATCCTCAGCTATGCCGGCGCCGGTCGGACGGGCGAGTATCAGTTGAACACCGTGCTCAGCTACAGGATCCTCAGCCAGGGCAACCTGTCGCTGATCGACGACAAGCTCGAAGTACAGAAGGTCTTCATCCACGACGGCAACAACCTGGTGGGGTCTGACCAGGAAGCCGCCGATGCGCGCAAGGAAATGCGTCGCGAGCTGGTGCAACGCATGATGCTGCGCTTGCAGCAGATCACGCCGACCCAGTTGGCCCAACTGCAACAGACTGCCGAAGCCAAGGCCAAGGCCGAAGCCGCCGCGCTGGAAGCGGCGCAGAAGGCTGAAGCGGAAACCCCGCGTCAGTCGCCTATCGAACTGCCGCAGCAGTAAGACTTGCGGGGCGCTCAGGCGCCCCGTTCGCCCTCTCTTATGAAACTCGCACCCGCCCAACTCGCCAAACATCTGCAAGGTGCCCTCGCGCCGGTCTATGTGATCAGCGGCGATGACCCCTTGCTGTGTCAGGAAGCCGCCGACGCCATCCGCACCGCCGCCCGTCAACAGGGTTTCGATGAACGCCAGGTGTTCGCCGCCGACGCCAGTTTCGACTGGGGCACGTTGCTGCAAGCCGGTGCGAGCATGTCGCTGTTCGCCGAAAAGCGCCTGCTGGAGCTGCGCCTGCCCTCAGGCAAGCCCGGTGACAAAGGCGCTGCCGCACTCATCGAGTACTGCTCACGGCCGGCCGAAGACACGCTGCTGTTGATCAGCCTGCCCAAGCTCGACGGCAGTGCGCAGAAAACCAAGTGGGGCAAGGCACTGGTCGAAGGCGCGCAGACCCAGTTCGTGCAAATCTGGCCGGTGGATGTCAGCCAGTTGCCGAGCTGGATCCGTCAGCGCTTGTCCCAGGCTGGCTTGTCTGCCAGCCAGGACGCCGTTGAACTGATTGCCGCACGGGTCGAAGGCAATTTGCTGGCGGCGGCCCAGGAAATCGAAAAACTCAAGCTGATGGCCGAGGGCGGTCAAATCACGGTCGAAACCGTGCAGGCTGCGGTAGCCGACAGTGCGCGATTCGATGTCTTCGGGTTGACCGATGCGATCCTCAACGGCGAGGCCGCCCACGCCCTGCGCATGCTCGAAGGATTGCGCGGTGAAGGTGTCGAGCCGCCGGTGATCCTCTGGGCTTTGGCTCGCGAGCTGCGACTGCTGGCCAACATTTCGTTGCAATACAGCCAGGGTACGCCGCTGGACAAAGCCTTCAGCCAGGCCAAACCACCGGTTTGGGACAAACGTAAACCGCTGATGAGCAAAGCCTTGCAACGCTACTCGGCGCCACGTTGGGCGCAGTTGCTGTTGGAAGCGCAACGCATCGACGCGCAGATCAAGGGCCAGGCGGCGGGTTCGCCGTGGATGAGCTTGAGTCGGTTGACGCTGTTGATGGCTGGCCAGCGTTTGACGTTGCCTGCCGAGTAACGCTTTTGTGGCGAGGGAGCTTGCTCCCGCCGGGTTGCGAAGCGACCCCAGTCCACACATCGCGTTTCTTCAGAAAAGCCCCGCTTGCCCATTTGCGACTGCTGCGCAGCCGAGCGGGAGCAAGCTCCCTCGCCACGATTCACATTTCCTGCACAACCTAGGGACTAGACAGAAGCCTCGCTTGAGCCGATGATTTGCCCCGCAAAAAACCTTTACTTGCGAGAGTCCATCATGAGCAAAAAGCCGTCCAAACGCGGCCCCAACAAGGCCAAATCCATCATCGCCCAGCCATTTTTCCGCAGCCGTCAGGAACGAGCCGGCAAGGGCAAAGGCAGCTACCGCCGCGAAGCCTTCCAGTCTGACAACTGGGAGGCTTCTTACTTTCTGGCAGCCTGAAAGGCATGCATCCGCTCAACATGTTAAGGTCTGCACCTGATCCGTTTTCCCTGGACCCGTGCATGCCCCTTTGTCTTTCCCGTCGTTGGCACCTGCGCCAATTGATTGCTGCCTCCAGCCTCGTTTTGCTAGTCGCCTGCGCGGAAAAACCCACCGCCGCCGACGCCCAGCCATTGAAGACCCTGCCAGTCGCCACCGCCCCCGCGGTTGTACCGCCGGTGGTACCGAACGGTGAAAACCTCGACATCCAGCCGACCCAGACCTTCGCCGAATGGCAGGCCGGTTTCCGCAAGGATGCCCTGGCCGCCGGCATTCGTGCCGACCTGTTCGACCGCGCCTTTGCCAATGTCAGCCTCGACCCCAGCGTGATTCGTGCCGATCGCAGCCAACCGGAATTCGCAAAACCGGTGTGGGAATACCTCGATGGCGCCGTGTCGCCGCTGCGGGTTCGCAAAGGCCAGGCACTGGTCGAACAGTACGCCGACATCCTGCAGAGCATCGAACAGCGTTATGGCGTTGATCGTCAGGCCCTCGTTGCCGTGTGGGGCATGGAAAGCAACTTCGGCCAGTTCCAGGGCAGCAAGTCAGTGATCAATTCGTTGGCAACCCTGGCTTACGAAGGTCGTCGCCCAGGATTCGCCCACGCGCAATTGATTGCTGCGCTGCAAATTCTGCAACAGGGTGATATCGAGCCAGAAAAAATGCTCGGCTCCTGGGCTGGCGCCATGGGCCAGACCCAGTTCATCCCGACCACCTACAACACTCACGCCGTGGATTTCGATGGCGACGGCCGACGCGACATCTGGGGCAGCGCCACCGACGCCCTGGCTTCGACCGCGCACTATCTGCAAAGCTCCGGATGGCAGAGAGGCCAACCGTGGGGCTTTGAAGTGCAATTGCCGGGCAGCTTCAACTACGTGCTGGCCGACGGCACAATCCGCAAGAGCGTCGCCGAATGGCAGCAACTGGGCGTCTCGCTGCCCAACGGCCGCCAGGTCCCGGCAGGTTCCGAACACTTGTCCGCAGCGCTGCTGCTGCCAGCGGGCTACCGTGGCCCGGCCTTCCTGGTGCTGGACAACTTCCGCGCCATTCTCAAATACAACAACTCATCGTCCTACGCCTTGGGCGTCAGCCTGTTGTCCGAGCGATTCAATGGCGCGGGCCTGATCAGCGGTACTTGGCCAAAGGATGATTTGCCGCTGAGCCGAACTGAGCGGATCGAGCTGCAAAACCTGCTGAGCGCACAGAATTACGATGCGGGTACCGCCGACGGCATAATCGGCGCCAACACCCGCAAAGCGATTCGCAGTGCCCAGCAGTCGTTTGGCTGGCCGGCGGACGGATACCCGACGCACAAGTTGCTGGAAGGTTTGCGCAACCGCTGAAAGCAACGCGGGCAAGCCTCGTTCCTACAGGGTTTTTGCAACCTGTAGGGGCGAGGCTTGCCCGCTAAAGATGTCTATCAGGCGACAAGCACCTAAGGCTTGATCACCACATCCTGCTCCACCACCAACTCCTTGTTCCCTGCATCCAGCCTGACCAGCGCCCCCATCGGCAGCGTCAGGTTCGGATCGCAATGACCGCTGCGCCATCCGGACAACACCGGAATCCGCAAAGGCCCGAACATTTGCTTGAGCAACTGCTCCAGCGCCGGCACCTCAACCCCCGCCACATCACCCACCAACACCCCACGCAACTTGCCCAGCGTGCCGGCCAGTCGCAGGTGAGTCAGCAGACGGTCGATGCGATACAGCGGCTCGTTGATGTCTTCAATGAACAGAATGACGCCCTCGGCATCCATTTCGTAGGGCGTGCCCATGGTCGCGGCGATCATCGACAGATTGCCCCCCAGTAAACGCCCATGGGCGATGCCTGGTTCAATCGTGGTCAAGGGATAGGCCGCCGGATGGGCCAATAAGCTACCCGCCTTGACCTGCCCTCGCAGCATGTTGAAAAAAGAAGGCTCGGTCGGCTTTTGCCGGCCACCCAGCAGATCGGCGTTGAGCAACGGGCCGTGAAATGTCACAAATCCCGCGTAGCGACTGATAGCCAGGTGCAAAGCGGTAATGTCGCTGTAGCCGATGAAGGGCTTGGCGTTACTGCGCAGCAGCTGGAAATCGATGCGATCGAGCAACCTCGGCGTGCCATAACCACCGCGCAAGCAAATGATGGCGTCGACTTCGCTGTCGGCGAACGCCGCGTGCAAGTCATTGAGGCGCACATCATCGCTCCCGGCGAGGTAGCCGTCCCGCTCATAGACGCCCGGAAACACCTTTAGCGTATAGCCGCGGGCGCGCATCCATTGCACGGCTTTGTCCGTGTCCAGCGGTGCCGGCCCGGCAGGCGCAATGACAGCGATCACCCCTTCCGACGGCAAGGCCGGAACCGGGGTGTGAGGACAAAGCGTGTGAGTCGGTCGAACGGTCATCCGTGAATCTCCCTGCGTGAACACTTGAGCACACAGTAGTCAGGAACGGGGACAAACAGAAGAGGGATCGTCGCCCCGCAGGTTGCAGGAAAAAACGCCAGTGGCCGTGGGCATGCCAAAAAAAACGCCCGCAAGCCTTGATGCCTTGCGGGCGGATTTTATTTCTTTTCAGCGGATCAGGACGACATCAGCTCGGCCTTGACCAGCTTCGCCTGCTCATCGGCGTGGTACGACGAGCGTACCAGCGGACCGGAAGCGACGTTCTTGAAGCCCATCTTGTAACCTTCCTCGGCGAACCAGGCGAAGGTGTCCGGGTGCACAAAGCGCTGGACCGGCAAGTGGCTGCGGGACGGTTGCAGGTACTGGCCCAGAGTCAGCATGTCGATGTCGTGTTCGCGCATGCGCTTCATGACTTCGATGACTTCCTCGTCGGTCTCGCCCAGGCCCAGCATCAGGCCGGACTTGGTCGGAATGTGCGGCATCATCTGCTTGAAACGTTGCAGCAGGGTCAGCGACCACTGATAGTCCGAACCCGGACGCGCAGCCTTGTACAGGCGCGGCACGGTTTCCAGGTTGTGGTTGAACACATCCGGCGGCTCGGCGGCGGTGATCTGCAGGGCGATGTCCATGCGGCCACGGTAATCCGGGACCAGCGTCTCCAGCTGCACGTTTGGCGACAGCTTGCGGATTTCACGGATGCAGTCGGCGAAGTGCTGGGCACCACCGTCACGCAGGTCGTCGCGGTCTACCGAAGTGATCACCACGTATTTCAGGCGCAAGTCGGCGATGGCAATGGCCAGGCTTTGCGGCTCGTTGACGTCCAGTGGCTTCGGACGGCCGTGGCCGACGTCGCAGAACGGGCAGCGACGGGTGCAGATGTCGCCCATGATCATGAAGGTTGCGGTGCCACCGGAGAAGCACTCGCCCAGGTTCGGGCAGGACGCTTCTTCGCACACGCTGTGCAGCTTGTGCTTGCGCAACAGCGCCTTGATGCGGTCGACTTCCGGGGATACCGGGATGCGCACGCGGATCCAGTCAGGCTTTTTCGGCAGTTCGGTGGTCGGAATGATCTTTACCGGAATGCGTGCAACCTTCTCGGCGCCGCGCAGCTTAACGCCGGCTTCAACCTTGGCACGCGGGGCCGGACGCTCGGTAACATCCTGCGTCGGGATCATGGTTTGCACTGCATCAGTAGTCATATCAGTCGATTCCGCCCGTTAGGGTCGTCTGCTCAGCATAGTCGAGGTGTTTGACGAGCTGCGCGCGCAGCCGGGCACTTACCTCGGCAAATTCAATCGATCCTGCGTGATCGCTCAGCTGGGTCATCGCCAGCCCGGCGTAGCCGCAGGGATTAATCCGTCGAAACGGCTCCAGGTTCATGTCCACATTCAAGGCCAGGCCATGAAAGGAACAACCGTGGCGGATCCGCAGACCCAGGGAAGCGATTTTCGCACCGTCGACATAAACACCCGGCGCGTCCGGTTTGGCCACCGCGGTCACGCCGTAGCTGGCAAGCAGCTCGATCAGGCATGACTCCATGCGGCTCACCAGGTCACGTACACCAAAACCCAGCTTGCGCACGTCGAGCAACAGGTAAGCCACCAGTTGCCCGGGGCCGTGGTACGTGACTTGCCCACCCCGGTCGACCTGCACCACCGGAATATCTCCCGGCAACAGCAAATGCTCGGCCTTGCCGGCCTGGCCCTGCGTGAACACCGGCGGGTGCTCGACCAGCCAGATCTCGTCGGGCGCACTGCTGCCGCGTTCGTTGGTGAAGCGTTGCATGGCATGCCAGACCGGCTCGTAAGCCATCTGGCCGAGCTCGCGAAAGCCCAGCGTGCCGGACATCACAGCACCATGTGCACGAAACCGGTGGCCCGCAGTTCGCTGTTGATGTTGTACAGCTGGTCCTGGTCGGTCGCGACGATGTGCAACTGGATGGTGGTGTATTTACCGTTGCTGCTTTGACGCTCGTCAACACGCTCATCATTGATCTTGGCGTGTTTGCGGACGATGTCGATGATCTTGTCCTTGTTGCCCACACCCGTGTCGCTAATCACCTTAACCGGGTAATCAGTGGCAGGGAATTCGATCTTGGGCGCCTTTACTTCGGTATCGGTCATGGCGTAACGGCCTCGTAAGCGTAAGCCGTGGCGACGGCAAAGCCCCGCGCCGGATCAGCGCAGGGCCTTGCAGGTGCACACTATCAGTTGAACAAGCCGTAGAAGAATAGACGGATGCTATCCCACATGCGGCGGAAGATACCACCCTCTTCGACGCCGTCCAGAGCGATCAGGTCGGCGCTGTGCACGACTTTTTCGTCCAGTTTGACTTCGACTTTACCGATCACGTCGCCCTTGGCGATTGGCGCAACCAGTTGCGGGTTCATGGTCATGCTGGCAGCGAGCTTTTTCAGCTGGCCTTTGGGCAGGGTCATGGTCAGGTCTTGGGCCAGGCCGGCCTTGACTTGATTGGTGGCGCCTTTCCAGACAGGAGCCTGAGCCAGCTCGGCGCCTTTCTGATAGAAGGTCTGGGTTTCGAAGAAGCGGAA
>NZ_RCOE01000010.1:0-1589 GCF_004321495.1 Pseudomonas sp. Sample_10 | reverse complement strand
AAGCTGCGTGAAGAGCAGCGTTTCGCCTCTCTGGAGGCGCTTAAGACGGCGATCAATGCGGATGTCGCCGCCGCCCGTGCCCTGTCGCACCTAGCGCCAATCGCTAATGAAGAGCCTTAAATGACCGACTATAAAGCCACGCTAAACCTTCCGGACACCGCCTTCCCAATGAAGGCCGGCCTGCCACAGCGCGAACCGCAGATTCTGCAGCGCTGGGACAGTATTGGCCTGTACGGAAAGTTGCGCGAGATTGGCAAGGATCGTCCGAAGTTCGTCTTGCACGACGGCCCTCCGTACGCCAACGGCACGATCCACATCGGTCACGCACTGAACAAGATTCTCAAGGACATGATCATCCGCTCGAAAACCCTGTCGGGTTTCGACGCGCCTTATGTGCCGGGCTGGGACTGCCACGGTCTGCCGATCGAGCACAAAGTCGAAGTGACCCACGGCAAGAACCTGGGCGCGGACAAGACCCGCGAACTGTGCCGGGCTTATGCCACCGAGCAGATCGAAGGCCAGAAATCCGAATTCATCCGTCTGGGCGTGTTGGGCGACTTCGCCAACCCGTACAAGACCATGGACTTCAAGAACGAGGCCGGTGAAATCCGTGCCTTGGCTGAAATCGTCAAGGGTGGTTTCGTGTTCAAGGGCCTCAAGCCCGTGAACTGGTGCTTCGACTGCGGTTCGGCCCTGGCGGAAGCGGAAGTCGAGTACGAGAACAAGAAGTCCTCGACCATCGACGTCGCGTTCCCGATTGCCGATGAAGCCAAGCTGGCTGCCGCCTTCGGTCTGCCGTCGCTGGCCAAACCTGCGTCGATCGTGATCTGGACCACCACCCCGTGGACCATCCCGGCCAACCAGGCGCTGAACGTTCACCCGGAATTCAACTACGCGCTGGTCGACATCGGCGACAAGCTGCTGGTATTGGCTGAAGAACTGGTCGAGGCCTGCCTTGCGCGCTATGGCGTTGAAGGCTCGGTCGTCGCGACCACCACCGGTAAACAACTGGAACTGATCAACTTCCGTCACCCGTTCTATGACCGTCTGTCGCCGGTTTACCTGGCCGACTACGTTGAACTGGGCGCCGGCACCGGCGTGGTTCACTCCGCTCCGGCCTACGGTGTGGACGACTTCGTGACCTGCAAGAAATACGGCATGGTCAACGACGACATCCTCAATCCAGTGCAAAGCAACGGCGTGTACGTGCCATCGCTGGAGTTCTTCGGCGGCCAGTTCATCTGGAAGGCCAACCCGGCCATCGTCGACAAGCTGACCGAAGTCGGCGCGCTGCTGCACACCACTGTCATCGAACACAGCTACATGCACTGCTGGCGCCACAAGACCCCGCTGATCTACCGCGCCACTGCGCAGTGGTTCATCGGCATGGACAAAGAGCCCACCAGCGGCGACACCCTGCGCGTGCGCTCGCTCAAAGCCATCGAAGACACCAAGTTCGTCCCGGCCTGGGGCCAGGCGCGCCTGCACTCGATGATCGCCAACCGTCCGGACTGGTGCATTTCCCGTCAGCGCAACTGGGGCGTGCCGATCCCGTTCTTCCTGAACAAGGAAAGCGGCGAGCTGCACCC
>NZ_RCOE01000289.1:0-67727 GCF_004321495.1 Pseudomonas sp. Sample_10 | reverse complement strand
AAGCCCTGGAAGTAGTTGTCTTTGCTTTTCATGTTGACGTTGCAGAAGCAGAACAGCGACGACACCAGGATCAGCGACACGGTCAGCAGCAGCGTGTAGTCCGGCAGCGGAATGTAGCGATAGATGAACAGTGCCGGAATGAACACGTAGGTCAGATAGTCGATCACCAGATCGAGAATCGAGCCGTCGAAGCTCGGCAACACCGACTGCACGTTGACCTTGCGCGCCAGCGCACCGTCCAGTCCGTCGACGATCAGGGCCACGCCCAGCCACAGCAGGCAACTGATCGGCTGGTTATCCAGCAGGGCAAGCGTTGCGAGGAAGGCAGTGACCACGCCGGTAGCAGTGAATCCATGGGCACCCCATGCTTTGAGCCTGGCGATGTGTAAAGTTGAAATCACGGGGGCGTTCTCCAGAAAGTGAAGCATGCCAGTCATCGCCCTCATCTGGCGGGCGGCGGCAAACCGGTTCGGGTTGCAGGTATCGACCGGGCATCCGGGAATAAGGTTCACCGCCTATGAATCTTAGCTGCGCCGGAAAAAAATACCGCGCAAAAATCGGCGCTGTGTCAGCCAAACGGTGGTGGCGCATTTACCGGCGAGGACTATCGTTGCCTGACTGATCCCCCCCTTCGATGAGGACATCGTCATGAACACCAGCGATCTGCTCGAACAATTACTGCGCGCGGGCCAAGGCTCGATGGCGCGACAGGGCGGCGGTGGGACGTCGGCTCAAGGTGGCCTCGGTGACTTGGGCGGGCTGCTCGGTGGCTTATTGGGGGGCGGTAGCGGCACCAGCGGTGCCGGCGCCGGTGGCATGGGCGGGCTCGGCGGCTTGCTTGGCGGTTTGCTCGGAGGTGGTTCACCGATGGGCGGTGCAGCGCAATCGCGCTCCGGCGGTGGCACGCACTACGCCGCGCTCGCCTCTCTGGGGATGATGGCGTTCCAGGCGTATCAAGCCTGGCAACGCAGTCAGGCTTCGCAGCAACAACAGGCGCCGCAACAGGCGATGCGCACCGTGGATATGCTGGCCGGGCCGGAAGTCGAAGAGCACAGCCATGCGATCCTGCGTGCCTTGATTGCGGCAGCCAAGGCTGATGGCCGGTTCGACGACGCTGAAAAACAGCTGATCAACGCCGAAATCGCCCGCCACACTGACGACCCGCAATTACAGCAATGGCTCGATGAGGAAGTTGCCAAGCCGCTGGATCCCGACGACGTGGCGCAGTCGGCAACAGATCAAGCCATGGCTGCGGAAATGTACCTGGCCAGCGTGATGCTGGTGGATGATCAGCAGGATGCCGAGCGCACTTACCTGGATGAGCTGGCTGCGGCATTGCAGATCGAACCGGATTTGCAGGTGCATCTGGAACAGCAGGCCAAGGGTGGAACCGTCTAGGGGCCGCTCAAGAACCCTGCGGCTTGGGGACCAGAAACGTCACCCCGAAACGCTCGGCCACTTCGAATATCCGCGGCAGATCCTCGGGCACCTTGAACTGGTCCATCGCCGTGAAAAACTGCCCGCCGCGCGGATCGGACACAACGCCGATCATCTTCGCGGTGCTGCTGATGTTCTTGTAGGCATGAACGGATCCTGCCGGGATATGCACGTAGCCCCCGGCCGAGACGGTGGTGGATTTGCCTTCGACGGTGACCTCGACCTGCCCGTCAACCACGTAGAACGCCTCGTCCCAAGGGTGAAAGTGCGGTGGCGGGCCGCCTCCCTGCACGCCTTCCTGGATATGCATTTCGAAGGGTTTGCTCATATCGCCGCCCGCGAGGACCGTGATCGTCTCGCCCACGACGTTGACCGATGCCGGTGGGGCTTGGAGGACGTGAACCGTGCGCATGATTGCTCTCCGGGGATGAGGCTGCACCTGCCGATTGTAGGCCTTTGAACGTCTGCCGACAGCCGCGCCGCAGGGCCGTTGGTCCGGGTAATTTTGACGACGATGGAATTTTTTTCGTGATGACTCGCTCTGCTGAGGGAGGGACGTGCTGATCCAGCGCCCTGCAGCGACCCGCAGGTGAGCCATGAACAAGAATCTCGACGACTACAACCGCATGCGCGATTTTTCGGCGACGTCTGAGCCGGCTGCCGTCAAGCGAGCCGGCCGCAGGAAAGCCAAGGATCATGCGCTGCAATTCTGCATCCAGAAGCATGATGCCTCGCGCCTGCACTACGATTTCCGCCTGGAACTCGACGGCGCGCTGAAGAGCTGGGCGGTGCCCAAAGGGCCGTCACTGGACCCCAAGGTCAAGCGCCTGGCGGTGCATGTCGAAGACCATCCGCTGGACTATGCCACCTTCGAGGGCAGCATCCCCGAAGGCCACTACGGCGCGGGCGATGTGATCGTCTGGGACCGCGGGGTGTGGATTCCCCAGGAAGACCCCGCCAAGGCTTACGCCAAGGGGCGGCTCAAGTTCGAACTGCAAGGCGAGAAGCTCGCAGGCCTGTGGAACCTGGTGCGCACTCACATGCCGGGCAAGCAGGAGCAGTGGTTCTTGATCAAGCATCAGGACGGCGCCGCCAGAGTCGAAAGCGACTACGACGTCGTCGCTGCCGAACCCGATAGCGTACTCAGCGAGCGCACCATCATTACCAAATCAGCCAAATCAGCCAAACCCAAGGCGGTCAAGCGACCAGGCCCCCCGGCACGCAAGGAAAAATCCGCGCCACTCACCGGCGCGCACAAAGCCAAACTGCCCGACCAGATCAAACCGGAACTGGCGACGCTGGTGGAAAAGGCCCCGGGCGGGCAGTGGAGTTATGAGGTCAAGTTCGATGGCTATCGAATCATGGCGCGCATCGACCATGACGACGTCAAACTCTTCACCCGTAACGGCCACGACTGGACGCACAAGTTGCCTGAGCAGGCCAAGGCTTTAGCCGGCCTGGGCTTGGAGTCCGCATGGCTCGATGGCGAAATGGTCGTGGCGGATGAGCAGGGCATTCCGGATTTTCAAGCGTTGCAAAACGCCTTCGACGCCGGTCGCAGCGGCAAGATTCTTTATTACCTGTTCGACTTGCCCTACCTCAACGGTGTGGATTTGCGCGAGGTGCCGGTCGAAGAAAGGAGGGCCGCGCTGGCGACGGTGCTGAAGACGAGCAAAGATCCGTTGCTGCGTTTCTCCGATGCCTTCGGCGAAGACCCGGAAGCCTTGCTCAACAGTGCCTGTCAGATGCGCATGGAGGGCTTGATCGGCAAGCGCCTGGGTTCGCCTTACGTGTCCCGGCGCAGCAGCGACTGGATCAAACTCAAGTGCAAACACCGCCAGGAGTTTGTCATCGTTGGTTTCACCGATCCCAAAGGTTCACGCAGTGCCTTCGGTGCGTTGCTGCTGGGGCTGCATGATCGCGACAGCGGCGAGCTGCGCTATGCCGGTAAGGTCGGCACCGGGTTCACCGAGGCCACTCTGGGCAGCATCCATGCACAACTCAAACCTTTGCAAACGAAAAAACCGGCCGTGGTCAATCCACCGAGCGGGGCGGAATTCAAGGGCGTGCATTGGATGAAGCCGCAACTCTTGGCCGAAGTGGCCTTCGCAGAAATGACCAAGGACGGTTCGGTACGGCATGCAGTGTTCCATGGTCTGCGTGACGATAAGCCTGCCCAAGACATCACTGAGGAGCGTCCGAAAGCCGTGAAAACCACCTCCGCAAAAAAAGCCGCCGCCAAGTCATCTGCAGCGCCGAAGAAAGCTGAAGCGGCGCCGTCACAAATCGGCTTGGCTCAGGGCAAAGTGCGTATCACCCATCCGGACCGGGTCATCGATGCCACGAGTGGCACCACCAAAGTGCAACTGGCGCAGTACTACGCCAGTGTCGCCGAATGGATCCTGCCGCAGCTCAAGGACCGCCCGGTGGCGCTGGTACGCGCGCCGGACGGGATTGCCGGTGAGCTGTTTTTCCAGAAAAACGCCGAGCGCCTGGCCATCCCCGGCATCACCACCCTGGACCAGAAACTGACGGGCCAGCCGATGATGGTCATTAACAATGCTGAGGCCTTGATCGGCGCGGTGCAGATGAGCACCGTTGAACTTCACACCTGGAACGCCACTTCGGACAATCTCGACAAACCCGATCGCTTCGTCCTCGACCTTGACCCGGACCCGGCGTTGCCATGGAAACGCATGATCGAAGCCACCCAATTGACCCTGACGGTGCTCGATGAATTGGGGCTCAAGGCCTTTCTCAAGACCAGTGGCGGCAAGGGCATTCACTTGGTGGTGCCGCTGACCCGCAAACTCGGTTGGGATGAGGTCAAGGACTTCAGTCACGCGATCGTCACCCAAATGGCCAAAATGCTGCCGGAGCGCTTTTCCGCGGTGTCGGGGCCGAAGAATCGGGTAGGGCGGATCTTCATCGACTACCTGCGAAACGGTCTCGGCGCGACGACCATTTGCGCTTACGCTGCGCGCACCCGCGAAGGCCTGCCGGTGTCGGTGCCGATCTATCGCGAAGAAATCGTACAGCTCAAGGGCGGCAATCAGTGGAACATCCACAACGTGCATGAACGCCTGGAGGAAGTGGGCGACGGGCCTTGGGCGGACATGAAGAAAACCCGGCAAACCATTACTGCCGAAATGCGGCGACGGGTGGGGATGAAAAAATAATTCGGTGGGCCTTTTGTAGAAGCACGGTTGTTCGACGATAGCGCCATGAGGTCGCTATCGCCGACAAGCCGTGTTTTGCATCCGGACAAATCGAGTTATTTGATAAAAGCCTGGAAGTCAGTACCCAGTTTGTCGATTGCTGACTTGAAGTCTTGGGCCGTGATTTTCTGTTTGTCATTTTCCAGCGTAGTACCGAAGACTTTGCGTACGACCTTGGCTACTGTCTGGTTGTTTTTGGCGTCGATGAATTCGGCTTCGATATACAGTTCGGTGTTTTCATCGCGGATACCGGTAGCTGCGGAAACGCCGCCTACGACTGCCGCGATAGGCACCACTTCATACCAGTGCATGCCTTCAGGAGACGCACTGACCCCGGTAATCGCCGCACGCATGACCAGGGTTTTCGAACCGGCCGGCGCGGCGCTCGGGCTGGAGACCACGCGGTATTTCTGCCCCAGTGTGGCTTTGGCCTTGTTGGTCATGTAGTTCTGGATGTCATTGAGCGTCTGCTGGTTGACTCGCTCATTGGGCTTGGGCGCCGGATACAGTTCCAGTCGGGTGAAAGCCACGGTGTTATAGGCATCGGGATTCCACGACGGACTCACCCAACGCATCGCCGTGCCACCGCTCGGGGTTTCGACTTGCTGCAGGTTGGTGTAGCTGGACAGGTAGCCGGAATACTGATCCTTCTCGGTGACTTTGGAGGTACAACCTCCGAGCAGGAGCCCGGTCAATGCGACGCCGATCAGCAGGTTTCGGGACAGGTTCATAGTGCAGTGTGCTCCTTGAGTGAAATCGTTTTATCGGGCGCAGAAAGCAGCAACGCCACGTCATTGTTCAGAGCATAGGTGGCTCTTGGCGTAATGCACTGTGAATGTTCGATTACCATCCGACACGCACATCTGCCGTCGTCACGCCCAAGTGTCATAGCCGTTGCCGCAGCGCCTGTGCGTCAGCGTCCGTAGCGTGAGACAAGAGCGTAGGTTTTAAACACGAATTATCCAGCGCGAGTTGCCAAACAAGTGTCGCTGTTTAATGCGTTCACCGATCAACAAACGGAAACCGCGACCGGCGGAATCAGTCGGTTAATTATTCGGTTACGCCTGTATTTCAGTTGCTACGCTTTAAACCTGACCTCATCTGTTCGGGGAGCAAGCGATGTCACTTCAGTTTCAGCGTGTTCGGAGGTTGTTTTTCGGCCTGGTCACCGGATTGCTCGCCGTTCCCTTGCTGGCGGCCGAGCCTGTTGCGGTCGATGCGCCGAAAAATCAGCTGGAACCCAAAGCGCTGGAGATCCTCAAGGCCATGAGCGCCAGATTGGCCGGCGTCCAGGGCATGAGTTTCAAAGCTACCACCACTTATGAGCGCCCCAGTCGTCTGGGGCCACCCCTGGCGTACAACACCGTGGCGCTGGTCAATGTTCAGCGCCCCGATCGCTTGCGTGTTCTGACCTCCGGCGATGGCCCTGCGACCCAGTTCTACTACAACGGCAAGCAAGCCTGGGCTGTTGAACCGAAGGAGAACCTGGTGGCGCAAGCTGACGCACCGCCCACCATCGATGCAACCCTCGAGGCGGCGTATCAGCGGGCGGCTATATATTTTCCCTTCACCGATGTGATCGTTTCCGACCCCTACAAGGATCTGGCCAGGGATATGCGCTTGGCGTTCTATATCGGTCAGTCAACGGTGGTCGGCGATACCGCGACCGATGTGATCGCCTATGCCAACGACGTGGTGTTTGTCCAGGCCTGGATAGGTACGCAAGACAAGTTGCCGCGCATGTTGCGGGCGGTGTTCCGTGATGATCCGACACAATCCCGGCATCAGGTGGCATTCAGTGACTGGAAGCTCGAATCAGCGTTGTCGGCAGATTTCTTCAAACCACAACACATTGAAAATGCGCACCGCATCCAGTTTGCACCGCCTTCCGACTTGCGTGCCCCTGAAGGGGTTAAACAGCCGGTTGCCAGACCCTGAGGGAGGAGCTTCAAACATGCATGGACCCACATTGAAGTTTGCAGGGTTGATGGTCGCGCTGCTGAGTTGTGAGCAAGCGTCGGCCTGGTACCATGCTGCCGGTTTTGGACGCTCGTTCGGCGGCGCTGACTCCTGGAGCCATTCAGGGGCGTTTGGTTCGGCTTCAGGCGGTGGTGGCAGCTGGAGCGGTCAAAGCAATCGTGGTGGTTCGGTTTCGGGCGGTGATGGTAGCTGGAGTGGTTCGGGCTATCGCGGTGGTTCGGCTTCCGGTGGTGGCGGTAGCTGGAGCGCCAGTGGCGAAAACGGCGGTAGCGCCTCAGGTGGCGAGGGCTCGTGGCGGGGCACGGGTGCCGAAGGTGGCACGGCTTATGGCGGCGAGGGCGCGTGGCACGCCGAAGGTGAGAATGGCGCCACTGCCAGCGGGTACCGTGCCGATGGCTATGGCACGACGGTCTATCGTCCGCAGACCTATGGCACGAGCTACTACCATCCCCCGACGGCAGTGTATGCCAGCAGCGGTTGTTACTACTGCGGTTACAATGACGGCGTCAATCCTGCTGCGGCAGCGGCCGCCGGGGTCGTGGCCGGTAGCGCGATCGCTGACTCGACTGATCAGAACGTCAATAACAATGCCTGGAGCCAGGGCTACAACGCCGGCATGATGGCGTCCGCTCCCCCCACCATGCCGATGGGTGCGACGTTTGCCAGTCTTCCTTCGGGCTGTGGATTGAGGACAGTGTCTGCGGGCACTTTTTATCAATGCGGCAATTCGTGGGTGCGCCCTGCGTACGGCGCCAACGGTGTTTACTACACCGTGGTCCCCATGCCCTGAACTCACCGAAATCCCGGTGTTACTCAGGCATCGCGCAACAAGTCATTGGCGTTAAGCACTTCATAGGCGATCTCCGGGCGCTTTTCCATGGCGCGGCGAATCGCCGCCGGAATCGATGCGCGGGTCTTGCGGCACAACCCCGGCAGTTCAGCGACGTAAATGCCGATGCCGCGCATGGTGCGCACTTCGTTGAGACTGGGGACGATGTCGACGCGGATGCCCAGTTGTTCGAACATCCGCCGTTGCAGGTGCTCCAGGTCCTGAAGGCTCGAAAGGTTTTCCAGACGTTCGATCAGGCGTTTTTCTTCGGTGCGCGTCAGAAACAGGATGCGCACGTCCGCGCCCGGGGTTTCGAGCAATGGGTCACGCCCGCAATCGCAGGCACCGGGCGGACAGGGTTGGCGGATCGGCGCAGAGGTGGTCATGGGGTTCAATCATAGAGCGCTGCGTTCGGGTTTGCCCATAGGGCTTTCAAGGGTTTTATCGAGTGATTCAGAGCGGATCAGGCGGTTGCTGACAAAACCGAACAGTGTGAAGCCGAGGAGGGTGACCACGCCGCCGAGCATCAGCGCCTGTTCGCCGGAACTGAATAGCGCCAGATAGCTGTAGGCCGACGCCACCCAGGCAACGATGTTGGTGGTCAGCGCCTTGCGCGCCGGCACGCCGCGGGCCTTTTGTATCGCCATCAAGGCGGCCATGGAGAGGATGTACGGCACCAGATTGGTGACCACCGCGAGGTTGACCAGGGTGTCGAATTGATTACTCAGGTTGGGATCAATGGTGAACAGGCCCAGCGCCGTTTGTACCGCCAGCAGGATCAGCATGCCGGCAATCGGCGTGCCTGCCTTGTTGGTCCGCGCGAATATCGGCAGGAAGTAACCGGTGTCCGCCGAGCTCTTGTAGACCTGAGCGATGGTGAATTGCCAACCCAGCAGTGAACCGATGCACGCCAGCACCAGCAGGCCCATGACGATATTGCCGACCGCAGGGGTGAACATTTTGGCGAACACCAGGCCGAACGGTGCGGTGGAGGCGGCCAGCTCAGGATTGTCGATGATGCCGGCGATGACATTGGTGGACAGGATGTAAATCACCGCAGCACCGAGGGTTCCGCCGAGCACGGCAATCGGTACGTTCCTCTCGGGGTTCTCCACCGCGTCGGAGTTGGCGCACGCCGATTCCAGGCCCAGAAACGCCCACAATGTTATCGCCACGGATGCCCCGGCCGCTTCGAACCAGCTCTTGTCGTGGGGGTTCCAGCCAGCCACATAAATACTGCTGTCGAACCAGAACCAGCCAATGGTCGAGACCAGCAGCACCGGCGCAATTACCCCCCATACCGTGACCGCACCGATCCGCCCGGTAATCCGCGCGCCACCGAAATTGGCGAATGTGGTCATCCATAGCAACGCAATGGTCGCCAGGCCCACTTGCAGCGAGTCAAGGCGCAGGTCGAACAGTTCTTGTATGTAGCCCACCGCTGTGACACTGATCGCGACATTGGCAATCAACAGTGAAAGGCCGTAGGTGTAGTTCGTCAGGTAGTTGCCGGCCTTGCCGAAGGCGTATTCGGCATATCCGCCCATGCCACCGGTTTTTCGACTGAGCATGCCGCATCGCGCAAAGGCGTAGGCCAGCGCGAGTGAGCCGGTGGCCGTCACCAGCCAGGAAAGAATCGAAATGGCGCCGACTTCCGCGAGTTTCGAGGGGAGCAACACAATCCCCGAGCCCAACATGTTCACCGCAGTCAACATGGTCAGTTGCCCCACACTCATTTTCTTTGCGACTGACATGCGCTGCCTCGTTAGTTGGTCAAAGCAGTGTTAGCTATAGCAAAGTATTGAAATGCCGCAAGAAATGCCCGGCAGCCGATGCGTCTTCAAGGGATATTGCAGAAGAGGCATTATGCTGGCCCCCAGATTGCTCGTCTGTCGCCAGAATCACTTTATTTTCAGTTGGTTAGGTGGAACGCATATGCGCAATGTTTGGGGCGCGCTGATCGCTGTCAGCGTTGCGGGGCTGGCTGTGTCTGCCCAGGCAAGGGAACTGAAACCCAATGATCGTTATATGTGCAGCTGGGGGGCGGGCACGGCGGCCAGAGCGCAGGAACTCAAGTTGTCCGGGGTTTCTCTCTACGCCGCGCGGCAAAAAATCCAGCACTACAAGTTCGACAAATCGTGGATGCGCATGATGGCGATGGGCATTACCGAGCAGACTTACGACAGCCCGACGCGGATCAAGCCGGCGGCGGTGCGGCAGAGTTTTTATGATGATTGTGTGAAGTACAAGTTGGCCAGGAAATGAAGTACCGAAGCAGGCCTTGGTCGGATTGGCCTACGGGTTGACGCACGCCGACTATATTGAAAGGCCGGGTCCGTCGCAGGTTCAGCATTAATCATGACTGAGAGGCGTCGGGTCTGACGTGCGTTTTTCTGATTCACCTGAAATTGTGCAAACAACCTTTCAATCAGGAGATCATCATGACCCAGCTCGACAAAGTACTGTACACCGCCAAAACCCACACCACTGGCGGCCGGGATGGCGCTTCCCGCAGCTCCGACGGCATTCTGGACGTCAAGCTGTCGTCCCCGGGCACGAACGGCGGCGGCACCAATCCCGAGCAACTGTTCGCCGCCGGTTGGTCGGCGTGTTTCATCGGCGCGATGGGGGTGGCGGCCAAGGAGCTGAAGGTCGCACTGCCCAAGGATGTAGCGGTCGACACCGAAGTCGATCTGGGCACCAATGAAGGCGGTTACCTGTTGCAAGCTCGACTTAATGTCAGCCTGCCGGGACTGGATCGCGAAACTGCACAAAAACTCGTGGAAACCGGCCACAAGTACTGCCCGTACTCAAAAGCCACGCGCAACAATATTAATGTCGAGGTCAAGCTCGTTTGAGTTGAAATAAAAAAGGTCCTGGCGAAGGTTGTTTTAATAGCCGTATTGCCAGGACCTCATCGATGTCAATAAGGTAAGTTTAAGTTTGAAAGAAGCTCACCAATCTTTATGATCCCTCTGACTCAGTATCGAGAAGGAAATGCGCAGTTCGCTGCCTCTGTTCGACGTGAGTTGAGTGTGGATCTGGCTCGATAAATAGTATGACTGTTTTAGTTGCTGGGGGCGTAAATGACAATGGCTCGCTATCAGTCGTGTTTTTTTGCTGTCATGACAACTAGTGGATCCAATCAATAATGTCAAAGGTCATGTAATTCAAGCGCCTCAGCTAGAATGGGGCTTGACGAGTAAGTTGGTCGCTTAACGTGGAGCCAGTGGTATTTCCAACTGGCGACCGCTTGTCGGTGGCATGCCTGAAAAATGAACATTTCGCGGCTACGGGCCTCAGACTCTCCAGCATGGCATCATGACATGCTAGCGAAATCGTAAAAAAAAGAAGTGGAAACGCGACCTCAAATGCAGTGATTGCAAATGGGGATTTTTTTATCCTGAATTCAAGAGGTAACAACTAAGCTGACATCAATTTCCTAATCTAACCAATAGGGTTTCAAATAATAAACCTATGGTTTGGTTTTCTTGTATGAGTAAGGTCGCTCAGGGTTATTTAATAAGTCCCCTGAAGTGTGCTGTCGAATAAGGTGGAGAAAATACCGTGGCAATAAATACAATCATGAGCCTGATCGAACATAAAGAATTCATGGAGTTTTTGCGGCTGGGCGTTGTGTACGTTCATTTGGTCGCTTGTTGCGTGGCGATCGGTTTGGTGTTGACCAGTGACATTGCAATGGTCAGGGATATGTGGAAACGCAAGGCATTCACTGAACACGATCATGCGCACATGGAAAGTCTGCAGAAGTCTGTGGTTCTGGCATTGATCGGTCTGTGGGTGACAGGCGCTGCCATCATCGGCATCGATTACCTGGGCAAAGGCACGGAATATTTCATGAATCCGAAGCTTCACGCCAAAGTGATTATTGTTTTGCTGCTGACCTACAACGGCATTCTGCTACACCGCCTGGTATTGCCCGCACTGCAGAAGGCCGGCTCCTTGCTCGAGCTCGGGTTCAGCGCCCGAATGATGGCTCTTTTTTGTGGTTCGCTGTCGGCAGTGTCCTGGATGTATGCCGCCATGCTGGGTGTCGGACGACCGCTGGCCTGGAAATACTCTCTCTCCGAACTCTTGATGGCCTACCCGGTGCTGATCGTGCTGGGCTTCTTGACGATGCTGGCGCTGACTGAGCGAGCCAAACGCCCCAATACCCTCATTGCACCGCAGTGGGCGCACTGACCCTGTAAAGCGCAAGCGTATGGCAAGCTGACGCTTAGGTAAAAAGGTCCTGGCGACGGATTCGGGAGCACCATCGCCAGGACCTGAAAGCGTCCAGTTCACCGGGCAGAGGTGAACCTCAACCTTCCTCGACATTATCAATGTGCTTGAACCGCTCGATCAGAAAGTCGATCAGGCTGCGTACCCGCGCTGACAAATGCAGCTGCTGCGGGTACACCGCATACACATCGGCCCGGGTCGGCGTCTGGTCTTCCAGCACCAGGCGCAAGCGGCCACTGCGCACATAACGGGCGATGTCCCACTCCGCCCGAAGCAGGATGCCATGCCCATCCAGCGCCCAATTCAGCGCTACCTCTCCATCGTTGCAGCCAAGGGCGCCATGCACTTTGATGTTTTCCGTGTGACCGCCGTTGGTGAAGCTCCAGACGCCATAGGGTGATTCGTTCTGGCGGATGAAAATGCAGTTGTGGTGCTGCAGCTCCGCGAGTTTTTGCGGGGTGCCGTACTTGTCCAGGTACAGCGGCGAGGCACATAGCAAGCGCCGGTTGGAGGCGATCTTGCGCGCGTGGAAAGCGGCATCCGGCAAGGTGCCGAAGCGAATCCCCAGATCGAAGCCGTGGGTGGTCAGGTCCAGCGGGTGGTCGCTGATCTCCAGTTGGATTTCCACTTCGGGATAGCGGGCGTAGAACGCGGCGAGGGCAGGGCCGATATGCCGTCGGCCGAAGCCCAGCGAAGCATTGACCCGAATCAGCCCCTTGGGCGTGGCCCGGCTGCTGCTCACCAACTGTTCGAGCTCGTTGATCTGGGTGAGGATGCGCGCGGCCTGGGAGAAATACAGCTCGCCCTCGGACGTCAGGCTCATCGAGCGCGTGGTGCGGTTGACCAGGCGAATACCCAACCGGGCTTCCAGCGCCGTCAGGCGTTTGCTCACTGCCGGTGGGGTGATACCCAGCTCCCGGGCGGTGGCGGCAAGGCTGCCTTTGTTGGCCAACAGGTAAAAAAACGATAAATCCAGGGTCTGGTTCATTCGTAACTCAAAGTTATTTATGTAGTGATTTTGAGGAACTCACAGCTATTTGTTCACTACATATACTCCGCTCACACCCCGCCTGAACAGCGGGAACAACAAGAAATCGATGAGAGTGGAGTCAACAATGAGCGCATACAAAATTGCTGCAGTACCCGGTGACGGCATTGGTGTGGAAGTGATCGCCGCAGGCGTCGAGGTACTGCAGGCCCTGTCGAAAAAAACCGGCTTCGAACTGGATTTCAAACATTTCGACTGGAACTCCGACAACTACCTGAAGAACGGCTACTACATTCCCGAAGGTGGCCTGGAAGAGCTGAAAACCTTCGACGCGATCTTCTTCGGCGCGGTCGGTGCGCTCAACGTGCCGGATCACATTTCCCTGTGGGGCTTGCGCCTGCCGATCTGCCAAGGGTTCGACCAGTACGCCAACGTACGCCCGGCCCGTGTCTTGCCGGGGGTGAAAAGTCCGCTGCATAACGGTGACCAGATTGACTGGGTCGTGGTGCGCGAGAACTCCGAAGGCGAGTACTCCGGCAACGGCGGTCGTGTGCATCGCGGCTTGCCGGAAGAAGTCGCCACCGAAGTGTCGGTGTTCACCCGGGCCGGGGTCGAGCGCATTCACCGCTTCGCTTTCGAACTGGCGCAAAGCCGCCCACGCAAGCACCTGACCATGGTCACCAAGTCCAACGCCCAGCGCCACGGCATGGTGCTGTGGGACGAAATCTTCTATGAAGTGGCCAAGGATTTTCCGGATGTGAAGATCGACAAGGAACTGGTCGACGCCGTGACCACGCGCATGGTGCTCAAGCCATCGACCCTGGACGTGATCGTCGCCACCAACCTGCACGCCGACATCCTCTCCGACCTGGCTGCCGCGCTGTCCGGCAGCCTGGGTATCGCACCGACCGCCAATCTCAACCCGTCACGCAAGTTTCCTTCGATGTTCGAACCGATCCACGGCTCAGCCTTCGACATCACCGGTAAAGGCGTCGCCAACCCGATCGCGACGTTCTGGACCGCCGCCATGATGCTGGAACACCTGGGTGAGGTCGCCGCGGCCAAACACTTGATGTCAGCCATCGAAGCGGTGACCGAAAGCGGTCTGCACACCCCGGACCTCGGCGGCAACGCCACCACCCGCCAGATCACCGATGCGGTACTCGCGCTGATCAACCGCTGATCTTTCCCGGCGATTCAAAGTAGTACTGCGGCACAACGCCAAGGGGCGGATCGGTGGATCCGACCCCTGGGCATTTCCTGACAACAATAAAAAATCAGGGCCCTGTCATGAAAAGAATACTTGGCAAACTCTACGTACAAGTGCTCATTGCGGTGATCCTCGGCGCCATCGTCGGGGTGTTCGTTCCCGAAACCGGAACCGCGCTCAAACCCCTGGGCGATGCGTTCATCAAACTGATCAAAATGCTCCTTGCACCGGTGATCTTCCTGACCGTGGTCACGGGCATCGCCCGCATGGAAAACATGAAGGAACTGGGGCGCGTCGGCTTTCGCGCGTTGCTGTATTTCGAGGTGGTGTCGACGCTGGCACTGGTGGTCGGCCTGGTGGTGGTCGATGTGTTCAAGCCCGGCGCGGGCATGAACATCGATGTCGCGACGCTCGACACCTCCAGCCTGGCCACCTACACCTCGGCGGTGAAACACGCTTCGTTCATGGACTTCGTCATGAACATCATCCCCGACACCATTGTCGACGCCTTCGCCAAGGGCAACGTACTGCAGATTTTGCTCTTTTCGATCCTGCTCGGCATCGCCCTGGCGCATGTCGGGCCGCGCGGCAAAGTCTTTGTCGATACGCTGGACAGCCTGATGCAGGGCATGTTTCGCATCGTCAACATGGTCATGCGCCTGGCACCGATCGGCGCATTTGGTGCAATCGCGTTTACCATCGGCAAGTACGGTTTCGGCTCGCTGTTCTCCTTGGGCAAACTGATGGCCTGCGTGTACCTGACCTGTGCCGTGTTCGTGATCTTTGTTCTCGGCCCGATCTGCCGCTACAGCGGGTTCAGCCTGTGGAAGTTCCTCAAGTTCATCAAGGAAGAACTGTTCACCGTGCTGGGTACCAGCTCTTCGGAATCGGTACTGCCGCAGATGATTTCCAAGATGGAAAAGGCTGGTGTATCAAAACCCGTGGCCGGGATGATCATCCCCTCCGGTCTGACCTTCAACCCGGACGGGCAGGCGATCTATTACACCATCGCCGCGATCTTCATCGCCCAGGCGACCAACACGCCACTGACCCTGACCGACCAATTGATCGTCCTGGCGGTGCTGATGTTCACTTCCAAGGGCTCGGCGGGGGTCACCGGTTCCGGCTTCATCATTCTGGCGGCCACGTTGTCGTCCCTCGGGACCATTCCGGTGGCGGGGATGGTGTTGCTGCTGGGTGTCGACCGTTTCATGTCGGAAGCGCGGGCGATCACCAACACCATAGGTAATGGCGTTGGCACCATGGCGATTGCCAAATGGGTCGGAGCGCTGGACACGGTGAAAATGCACAAGGCCTTGAATGGTGAGGTTGAGGTGGAAAAGCCTGAGGCTGTGTTTGCGCCATCTGCAATGACGACTGAACCGATGTTGCCGAAATTGAAGGAAGCGTCTCGGGTGTAGGCCGGGTCAAGCGGGGTGTCAGGCACCAGCGATGCTGAATGTCGTGACGCCATCGCGGGCAAGCCATGCCCCTACAGGATTAGGGGTATGGTCTGGAACCTGCGCTGTCCACGTCCAGCGCCAAGGGCTAAACTGCGGCGATAACCAAAATAACGACGTGACCTGCCTTGTATGAAAATCCACCCATTACCGCCACTCAACAGTCTGGTCGCGTTTGAAGCGGCGGCGCGTCATTTGAGTTTCACCTTGGCTGCCCATGAGTTGAACGTGACGCAAGGTGCAATCAGTCGACAGGTTCGTTTGCTGGAAGACTATCTGGGCAAGGTTCTGTTCGAGCGGACCACTCGTACGATTCAACTGAGCCCGGCAGCCAGTCAGTACTATGAAACGGTGCGTGCGGCGTTGATGCAGGTGGCGCAGGCCACCGGTGAGATTCGCCATTGGCAGGGCGCCGAACAGGTGACGGTCGCCACCAGTACCGCAATGGCCTCGTTGTGGCTTTTGCCTAAAGTGACCGAGTTTCAGCGGGAGAACGAAGAGATCGACCTGCGGATCATCGCCCATGATCAGGTCAAGGATTTCTCCCGGCTCGATTGCGACCTGGCGCTGTATTACTGCAAGACACCGCCCAGGGACATGCAGGTCACGCCGTTGTTTTCCGAAGAGGTTTACCCGGTTTGCAGCCCGGCCTATCTTGCCAAGCATCCCGCCTTGAATACCCCTGAAGACCTGGCAGCCTGCACCTGGCTGTTTCTCGACGACCCGCAACGGGACTGGATCGGCTGGCCGGAATGGTTCCACAGCCAGGGCCTGAAAAAGGTCGAACCGAAACGCCGGATCAATATCAACAGTTACTCGATGCTGATCCAGTCGGCGATCAGCGGGCAGGGCATAGCGCTGGCCTGGTCCAACCTTGTCGATGATCACCTGCACAGTGGCGCACTCATCCGACCGCTCGATACGGTATTGAGAACCGATGCGCAATTCTGTTTGCTGGAGCCCTTGGCCCGTGGCGGGATGCGCCAGAGCGTTAAACGTTTCCGCAGCTGGTTGTTGAACCAGCTTCCGCCAGCGGAGGACGTCCTGTAACGCCGTTAACGGGGTCGAATTTCAATCTGAATCGCCCGGCATTTCGATGCCGGGCGATTTTTTTTGCCCCGGGAAAATGCTCGCAAGCTAAAAACATACGCTCGATATTTATGACAATAAGTCATGAATTGCGCCGGAAATATCGTTTGTCGAGACCCACCCTGTTTTCCCAAACTTGCCGCCAGCGGACCCTGGCCAACGAGCCTGCCGATCATTCAATACCGTGCCCAGCAGGGGAGAACAATAATGAGCACCATCCAACAAATTCCTGTGCATCACCTGGAAACCGTCCTCAATCCGATCCACGAAGCGACCGGCCTGAGCAACGAGTTCTACACCGAGCAACGTTACTTCGAACTCGAGCGCGATCAGGTCCTGGGCAAGACCTGGGCCTGCGTCGGTTTCGCCAGCGACCTGGGCAAGGCCGGTTCGGTCAAGCCCATCGACTTCATGGGCTTGCCATTGTTGCTAATGCGTAACCGCGAAGGCCTGGTGCAGGTGTTCCACAACGTGTGCAGTCACCGCGGCATGAAGTTGGTGGAAGAGGCCGGTGAAGTGCAGGGCGTGATTCGCTGCCCTTACCACTCCTGGACTTACGACCTTAACGGCGGGCTGCGCGGAACGCCGCACGTCGGCGGCATCGACCAGCACAAAGACGAGCGCTTCGCCTGTGAAAAACATGGCTTGAAAGCCATCCGCAGCGCGATCTGGATGGACATGGTGTTCATCAACCTGTCCGGCGATGCGCAGCCGCTGGAAGACATGCTGGCGCCGTTGACCCAACGCTGGACCCAGTTTCTCGGTGAAGACGGCATGAGCTTGATGCGCCGTCGCCCGGGCCACGACGCCACCACCCTGGACATCAATTGCAACTGGAAACTGGCGGTCGAGAACTACTGCGAGGCTTATCACTTGCCGTGGGTTCACCCGAGCCTGAACTCCTACTCACGCCTGGAAGACCACTACAACATCATTTTTGACCAACACTTCGCCGGCCAGGGCAGCTACGCCTACAACCTTTCGGACGTCGCCGGTACGCACTTGCCGACATTCCCGGGCTGGCCGCTGGACCGTCTGAAAAATGCCGAATACGTCGCGTTCTTCCCTAACGTATTGCTCGGCATCCAGGCTGATCATGCCTTCGCCATGCAGCTTGAGCCGGTTGCACCGGGACGCACCATCGAGCACTTGCGCCTGTTCTATGTTGGCGACGAAGCCGCCAGCAGCGACGAGTTCAGTGCCTGCCGCGAGGCGATTCTGGAGTCCTGGAAAGTGGTGTTCGCCGAAGACATAAGCTCGGTCGAAGGCATGCAGAAAGGCCGGCATTCCCCTGGCTACAAGGGTGGCGCGTTCTCACCGGAAATGGACATCCCGACGCATTTCTTCCACCAGTGGGCCGCACGTCAGTTGCTTGCCACCACGCCGTCCGCCTGAGGAGAGGTCCATGTATCCGATCGCCTCTCACTGGCTCAACTATATCGACGGGCAATGGAGCGACAGCGTCCAGCGCCTGACGGTCAACAACCCCGGCACCGCTGAGCCGGTCGCGACTATCGCCCAGGCCACCGTGGCCGATGCCGAGCGTGCGTTGCTGGCCGCTCGCCGCTGCGCCGACAGCGGCGTACTGACTCGCGCTCGTCCGGCGCAACGCGTGACCTGGCTACTGCGCATTGCCGAGGAAATCCGCGCCGTGGCGGACGAGGGCGCCTGGGTGCTGTGCCAGGAAAACGGCAAGCGCCTGAGCGACGCCAAAGACGAGTTCATCGAAGCCGCGCGCTACTTCGAGTATTACGCTGGCATGGCGGACAAGATCGAGGGCACCTCGATCCCGTTGGGCAACGGCTACATGGACTTCACCCTGTACGATCCGATGGGTGTCTCGGCGCAGATCGTGCCGTGGAATTTCCCGGTGTCGATCTGTGCCCGCTCGCTGGCGCCGGCACTGGCGGCGGGCAACGCGGTGGTGATCAAGTCCCCCGAACTTTCGCCACTGGGCATGTGCGTGCTGATCCGCGCCATCGCCAAGGCCGGTTTGCCCGATGGGGCGGTCAACCTGATTTGCGGCCGTGGTCGCGAGGTCGGCTCGTATCTGGTCAGCCATCGTAGTGTCGACCAGATCGTGTTCACTGGCTCCGTGCCAACCGGCCAGTCGATTCTGCGCGACGCCGCACAGCATGCGATTCCGAGCGTCATGGAGTTGGGTGGCAAGTCGGCCGCCATTGCCTTCGCCGATGCCGATCGCGAGCAATTGCTGGCGAGCGTTCAGTCAGGGATTTTCTTCAATGCCGGCCAGGTGTGTTCGGCGATGTCGCGGTTGCTGGTGCAGCGCGAGATTTATGAAGAAGTGGTCGAGGCAGTCGTTGCCATGGCCGAAGGCCTCAGCGTTGGCGTAGGTCAGGATAACGCCGACCTCACGCCGGTCGTCAGCGCCGGGCAACTGGCGGGCATCGAGGCGTTGTGCCGGCGAGCGATGGAAGACGGCGCCGTGGCGGTTACCGGTGGCGAAGCGTTTGCCGACCGAGCCGGACATTTCATGCGCCCGACGGTGTTCCGCGACGTCACTGCCGACATGTGCATCGCCCAGGAGGAAGTGTTCGGGCCAGTGCTGGCGATCATGCCTTTCGACACCGAAGAAGAAGCCATCGCGATTGCCAACGGCACCGAGTTCGGCCTGGTGGCCGGGGTGTTCACCCAGGACATCAGCCGCGCCATGCGCTGCACGCGTCAACTGAAATCCGGCCAGGTGTTCGTCAACGAATGGTACGCCGGCGGCATCGAAACGCCGTTCGGCGGCGTCGGCTTGTCGGGCTTCGGTCGCGAGAAGGGTCAGGAAGCCTTGTACAGCTACGTGCGCACCAAGAACGTAGCGATCCGGATTGCTGGGGAGTGAACGGCATGTTCAAGACTTGGCTTTGTATCGTTTGCGGTCTGATCTACGACGAGGCGCTGGGCTGGCCGGAAGATGGCATCCTTGCCGGCACGCGCTGGGAGGATGTTCCCCAGGATTGGGTCTGCCCCGAATGCCACGTCGGCAAGGCAGACTTCGAGATGCTCGATATCAGTGAACACACGCAGGCGGTCACCGCTGTCAGCGCACCGCCACCAGCGGTGGCGACGCCTGTGGTGGCTGCGGTAACGCGCCAGCCGATCGTCATCATCGGCAGCGGCTATGCCGGTTACGGCCTGGCCCAGGCGCTGCGCAAGGCAGATCCCAAGGTTGAGATCCGCGTGCTGACGCAAGAGTCCGGGCACCTGTACTCGAAACCGGCACTGTCGATCGGTTTGTCCCAGGGCAAAAGCGCCGAGGCGTTGTCCGGCGAATCGCCGCTGGCCATCGAACAGCGTTTGAACATCCGCGTGTACCCGCACTGCAAGGTGCTGGGCATCGACAGTTCGACACGACGCTTGCGCACCAGCTTCGGTGAAATGGCTTACGGCCAGTTGGTGCTTGCCAGCGGTGCGCAACCGATTCGCTTGCCGATCCAGGGCGATAGCTCAGCGCTGATCAGCGTCAATAATTTGCAGGATTACCACGGCTTTCGTGAGCGCCTGACCGGTGTGCGCCGTGTCGCGATCCTGGGGGATGGGTTGATTGGTTGCGAGTTTGCCAATGACCTGGCCCACAACGGTTTCAGCGTTGATGTCATCGGTCTGGGGCGTTGGCCGATGGAGCGTCTGTTGCCGGCCGAGGCCGGGCAGGTGCTGCAAAACGCTTTGAGTGATCTGGGGGTGAAATGGCATCTGCAAAACACCTTGGAGGCCATTGAATCCACGCCTCAAGGTTATCGCCTGCAACTCGCCAATGGCCAAACCCTCGAGGCGGATCTGGTGTTGTCGGCGGTTGGCCTGCGTCCTGACCTGAGCCTGGCAGAGAGTGCCGGTCTGGCGGTTGGACGAGGTATTCAGGTGAATGCTCAGTTGCAAACTTCTGCACCGGGCATCTACGCCTTGGGCGACTGCATCGAGATCGATGGGCAACTGCTGCCGTACCTGGCACCGATCAATCAGGGCATTCAGGCGTTGAGCAAGACATTGCTCGGGCAATCCACGGCTGTCGACTACCCGTTGATGCCGGTGACGGTGAAAACGCCGGCCGCACCGCTGTGCCTGTTGGCGCCTGCCATCGCCAGCGAAGGTGAGTGGCGCTGCACGCCGACCGAAGATGGCTTGAGTGCCGGGTTCTACGACGCGGCGGGCAAGCTCAATGGCTTTGTCCTGCTCGGTCGCCAAGCGCAAACGCAACGCAGCGCATTGCTGCAGTCCTGTCAGCATTCTCAGCAGGCTGTAGCCTGAGGCCCGAATCATGAAAAACATCATCAACCTGCCATTCGATGACACGAGCTGCGGCTGGTATTCAGCATTGCCCGAGCAACCGGCGTGCAAGCGTCTGTCGGGCGAACAGCGTGCGGATTACGCGGTGATTGGCGCGGGCTTCGCCGGCCTTGCCGCCGCCCGTCGCTTGGCCGAGCATCATCCCCAGGCGCGTATTCTGCTGGTGGATGCGCAACGGGTCGCCCAGGGTGCCTCGGGGCGCAACTCCGGTTTTGTCATCGACTTGCCGCACAAGTTTGCCCTGGAGCATCCGGACCCTGCGCACAAACAGCGTTTGCTGTCGCTCAACCGCGCCGCTATTTCACAGTTGCAAGGCCTGGTGCAAAACCATGGCATCGATTGCCAATGGTCCCATGCCGGCAAGTATCAGGGCGCCGTCGGTGCACGTGGCCTGGCTTATCTCGATCACTTCGAACGCTTGATGAGAGACCTCGGAGAGCCGTTCCGCAGAGCCGATTCCGCCGAATTGGCAAAGGTCCTGGGCACTGGCCATTACAGTGGCGCGATCTACACGCCCGGCTGCTATCTGATGCAACCGGCGGCGCTGGTGACGGGGCTGGCTCGCTCGTTGCCGGGCAATGTCGAGCTGCTCGAAGAGTCGCCCATCCAGCGTCTGGAACGTGACGGTCGTGGCGGCTGGATTTTGCACGGCACGGCGGGGCTGATTCGCACGCCGCAATTGCTCCTGGGCACCAGCATCTTCACACAGGAGTTCGGTTATCTGCGCAATCGTCTGCTGCCGGTGATGACCTTCGCCAGCTGGACCCGACCGCTGACCGATGCAGAGCTGGCCATTTATGGCGGCCAGCTGGACTGGGGGCTGACCCCGGCCGATCACGCCGGCACGACGGTGCGCATGACCCAGGATCGTCGGTTGATCATCCGCAACACCTACAAGCACGTGCCCAAGTACGGACGCAGCACCAGCGATGGCATGCGTTCGAAAGTCCGTGATGCGCACCGCAAGGCATTCCTGGCGCGCTTCCCGCAACTGGCCGACGTGCCGTTCAGCCATACCTGGGGTGGCGTCTATGCGATCTCGCGCAACTTCACCAACTTCTTCGGTGAGCTGGAGCCGGGTGTTCATGCGTCAGCCTGCGACAACGGTGTCGGTGCCGCGTGGGGCACCATCTCCGGAACGATGCTCGCCGATCTCGCGGTGGGTGCCGACTCGGCACAGTTGAACGATATTCGGGCGGTGACCGGCATGCCGTCGCTCAACCCGCCAGAACCGTTCCTTGGCCTGGGCGTTCGCTCGCGCATTCATCTGGCGGCCTGGAACAGCCGGAGCGAGCTATGAGCCAATTGGCCAAAGGCAAAGGTCCGGTGCTGCGCATCGACCATCACGACCTGGACTTCACCTTCCGTGGTGGTCCGCCCGGCGCCGCTTATGTGGCGCGGGCCATCAGCAACGAAGTCTCGCCGAACATCGGCGTGGGCTTCGCCCGCTGGGAAGGCGCGCAGGTCGCCTGGACGGTGCTCTACGACGAAGTGATTTTCGTCATCGAGGGTTGCTTCGAATTGCGCGTCGGCAACGAGCTGTTTCAAGTCACGCCCGGGCAATTGCTATGGATACCCGAAGGCACCGAACTGGTGTACGGCGGGCATGCCTTGTTCGGGTATGTGGTGCATCCCGGCAACTGGAAGCAACTTCACGGCTTGGCTTGAGTTGTAAATTATCCGGGGACCGGCACGGTGATAAGACTGACAAAAACTTTCGGTGCGCTGTATCTGGCCAGCTTGCTGATGCAGTTGGGATCGACCTTGCTGATGACCTATCTGGCGCTGCGCCTGAATGCCTTGGGGGCGAGCGAAACCGCAGGTGGTGCGTTGATGGCCGCCAATGCGTTGGGCATGGTGTTGGGCGGCTGGGTCGGACGCAGCTTGATCGCACAGGTCGGGCATATTCGAACCTATGCGGCGTGCGCCGGGCTGATTGCAGCGGCGGTATTGGCCCATGAGTTCAGCACGTCCCTGGCGTTCTGGCTGGTGCTGCGCGGGTTGGTCGGACTGGCCATGATGTGCCAATTGATGGTGCTGGAAAGCTGGCTCAACGATCAGGCGCGCACCGAGCAGCGCGGCAGTGTGCTGGCGCTGTACATGGTCGCCAGTTACGTCGGGATGATGCTCGGCCAACTGGCCTTGAGTCTCGACGAGGGGCTGGGCATCCGCGCTCTGCTGGGTGTGGCGATGGTATTTGCGCTGTGCTCGGTGCCGGTGGCACTTACTCGCAGTGCACATCCCACGGCGGTGCCCGCTGCCTCGATCGACCTGCGGGTGTTCGTGCGGCGTATTCCGCAGTCTCTGATGACGATTCTGGTGTCCGGCATGATCAACGGCAGCTTCTACGGGCTGGCCGCGATCTATGCGAGCAAACAGGGACTGGAAACGGCGCAGGTCGGCCAGTTCATGGCGTTGACCATCGGCGCGGGCTTGCTGGCTCAGTTGCCTTTGGGCTGGCTCTCGGATCGATTGCCCCGTGCGAGTCTGATTCGTGCGGTGGCAGTTTTGCTGGTGCTCGTCTGCCTGCCGCTGGGCTTCAATCAAGCGCCTTCGTTCGTGACACTGCTGTGGTTCGGTTCGGCGATCGGCTTTTTGCAATTCTGCCTGTATCCGCTCGGTGTAGCGTTGGCCAACGACAACATGGAACCGCAGTTGCGCGTTTCACTGTCGGGCATGCTGTTGATCACCTTTGGCGTCGGCGCCTGTTTCGGACCGCTGATTGCAGGCGTGTTGATGGAATGCTTCGGCACTTCAAGTTTTTACTTTTTCTATGCCGGCAGTGCCGCGCTGCTCGCACTGTGCGTGGGCCAGGCGAAAGTCACGGGCAAGCACCTGCAACAGGACGCGCCGCTTCAACACCCATCGACACCCAACGGCATTGCCAGCTCTAACCTGGTGTCTTTGGCTGACCCCGTAAGTGAGTGCACGGATCGGCGCTGAATGGAGGAAGGAGGAGCGGTTTTATTGATGCGTTTTTCTCATGAGTCGGTGACTAAAAATGGTTTGAACGAAGGTCAGGTTTCAATCATCTTGGCGATGCTGCCAAAACCGAGTTAGACCGGATTAAATCTGCAGATAAACAGCGTGCTGACGTCAGATATCAGGCGATAGCTATGTTGCGGAATACTCTCTAAAACCCTTAAACAAAAACAAAAGGGGAAAACAATGCGTGCGCAATCAGGCATGTTAAAAGGCTTGAACCCGAATGTGACCGTCGCTTCGATATTGGCGGTGATTTCGTTTGTTCTATTTTGTGCATTCAAGGATGAGCAGGCTGCCAAAGCCTTCGAAATGGCTTCGATATTTATCCTGCATAACTTCAAGTGGTATTACCTCGCCTTGATCAGTGGCGTACTCGGTTTGCTGCTGTACATCTCCGTCAGCCGTTTCGGCAATCTCAAACTGGGCGCTGAACACGACCGGCCCGAGTTCAGTTTCGCGTCATGGATCGCCATGCTGTTCAGTGCGGGAATGGGCATCGGTTTGATCTTCTGGTCCGTCGCCGAACCCATGCTGCATTACGCCGACAACCCGTTTTCCAAGGGTTTGACGGACGAGTCGGCCACCCTGGCGATGCGCATCACGCTGTTCCACTGGGGCCTGCACCCATGGGCGATCTTCTCCATGATCGGCTTGAGCCTGGCGTATTTCGCCTACCGTAAAGGTTTGCCGCTGGCGCTTCGTTCGCTGCTGTATCCGCTGATTGGCGACCGCATCTACGGATGGATCGGTCATGTGGTCGATATCATGGGCGTCGTTATTACGGCCTTCGGTGTTTCGCAATCACTCGGACTGGGCGTTGTACAGATCAATACCGGCCTGCATCAGGTATTCGGTATTCCGGTAAGTGTTGGTTTGCAGTTATCCATTATTCTGTTCGTGAGTATTGTTGCGTGCATTTCGCTACTGGCCGGATTGTCCAAAGGCATGAAGCGAATCTCTACACTTAATATGTACTTGTCATTCATTTTGATGCTGGCAGTACTTGCCATTGGTCCGACCCGTTACATTCTCAACTTGATGTTTGAATCCACCGGCGACTATGTACAGAACATTGTTGGCCTGAGTTTCTGGATGGACACGCAGAAAGACAGCGAATGGCAAAACTGGTGGACGGCGTTCTACTGGCCGTGGTGGATGACCTGGGGCCCATTTGTCGGTCTGTTCATTGCGCGAATTTCCAAAGGCCGGACCATTCGTGAACTGGTGATCGGCGCCCTGGTGGTGCCGACCATGGTGACCATTTTGTGGATGTCGGTGTTCGGTGGCGCAGCGCTGAAAAACGAACAACAGGATCGCCAGGCTTATCAGGCATCCGTTGCCAGCCAGGTGGTGGGTCAGGAACAACCGAAGTTCGAAGGCGGCACAGTGCTGCTCGCGACCAAGAAAGAAACCACGGCGGCGATGTTCACGCTGGTCCAGTCACTGGATGGCCCTACTGTTGGCGCCGTTCTGTCGATACTGGTGTGCGTGTTGCTGGGTGTGCACTTCGTCACCACGGCCGATGCCGGAACCCAAGTGTTGTGCACCTTGTGTGCCTTGGGCAGCACCAACCCGCCGAACTGGATCAGGTTGCTCTGGTGCATTCTGGAAGGGGCGATTGCTGCGGGCCTGCTGCTGGCGGGTGGGCTGAAAGCGATTCAGATGGCGAGTATCGCCGCCGGTTTACCGATTGCGATGTTGCTGCTGGTGATGTCGTACACGCTGATTCACAGCCTGCGTAAGGAAATGCCGAGCGTGCCGGCGTGGACGCCAGCGGTGGATCGCGTTCCAGGCCAGGCGGTTGATCAGGCCGAGCGTCGCGACGCACCGTCGAGTGTACCGTTGACTGCCGCATAAACCTGCTGGGTCGCAGCTGCCGAAAAAACCGAAACCGTCTGCTCAGGCTGACGGTTTCGGTTTTTGTCTCCTGTCGAAAAGCGCGATTCATGCGCAAGGATTTTGTGGGTCTTGCCCAATCCCGGCGGGCGAAACCTGGCGTTCAGCCTCGGGCAATTGGTCGAGGCGTACCGACAACTGAGGCAGGTTGCGTTCGAGCCGACTCAGTAATTCATCCCGTCATCAATCGCGATGCCCTGCGCTCGCATGGCCTTGATCAGTTCACCACGGGTGCCAGGCAGGTTGAGCATGGTCTTGGCCCGCAAAGTCGCGACTTCTTCGGCGCTGTAGGGCTGGTAATCCTTCGGCACGCTGTTGCCGGCCATGCCGTCTTCACGCATCAGCCAGTTGAGCAAGTCGGCCAATTGCGCGTTGTTCAACGCCGATTGCGACATGCCTGGCACACGTACCAGGAATTCGCGGCCACCGGGGACTTTCAGGAAGTTGCCGACAAAGCCCTTCATCCGTGGTGTGTCGTTGGCGGCGGAACCGCTGCCGTCGCCCAGATGGCAGCCGGCGCATTGCAATTGATAGTTCACGCCGACGCTGTAATTGGCTTCGGCGATGGGTTTTTGCAGTTCTTCGTTGCCCGGTGCGTGGCGCTGGTTGGGATTGGGAATGGCCCGGGCATGGACGATCGGGGTGGTCATGAGGCAGGCCAGGCTAAGGATGAGCAACTTACGCATGACATCTTCCCTACAGGAGAAAACCGAACCTGTAGGCGCCAGGCTTGCCGGCGAAGGCGTCCATGAGAACGCCTTCGCCGGCAAGCCTGGCGCCTACGAAAAAACACACGCAAAGAATGCCGATTGCACGGGCAATCGGCGGAAATTGCGTGCTTAAACGGCGACGCCGCGAATGATCGAAACGGTGCAGTGATAGATGTGCGATTTGGCGGCCAGGCACCAGTTCACGTCGTTGTTGTTGAACGGGCGGTAGGCCGGTTCCTCACTGTCGTTACGGGTGCAGGCGCACTGGGCGCAGCTTTGCTTACCGCAGCAGTCGTTGTACGAAATGATGTAGTCCTTGCCATCGGCCGGGTTGCGGCAGGTGCCGATCCAGGTCACTTGCGAGGCTTCGGTGCCCGGTGGGCAGGACGTCACCGAACCACCGCAGCAGCTGCACAGGAAGCCGTCGATGGAGCAGTAACGCCAGTAATCGCAGCTGTTCGGGTCACCAGGGTCGCCGGCTTTCGGGTCAGTGGCGGCCAGCGCCTTGCTGGTGCGATCCAGTGGCAACAGCAGGGGCAGGGCGGCACCGGCCACCATCAGCGAGCCCATGCGCGCCAGCAATTTGCGGCGTGAGGTGGTGTCGGCAACACGGCGCGTCGAGCGCTCGAACAACAGATCCAGCAGTTTCATGAAGGTCTCCCTGCCTTAATCAGTGGCTATGGCCGTGGCTGTGGTCATGCGCGTGGTCGTGGGGCTGAGCATTGAGGTACTGCTGCAGCGTCGCGTGTTTCAAGTGTTCAACCTCGAACAGGCTGTCCAGGTGCTCGCGGGAATTGACCAAGCCCTTGGCGCGCAGGGTGCCGGACTGGTCGATCAGCGCGGCGTATGGCAGCTTGCCGATCTGATAGGTCATGCCCACTTCCGGACCGACCACGTAGGTGGCGTCTTCCAGTTTGTGCTCGCGGATCAGTGCTTGCTGGGCGTCCATGTCGCCGTCGCTGACGAACACCACGTCGAGGGTGCCGGCCTTTTCCCTGGCGATGGATTTGATCGCCGGCAGCAAGGATTTGCAGATCGGGCAGGTCGGCGAGAGGAAGAACAGCAGTTGTGATTTTTCCCCGGCGTAGCCGAAGTTCACCGGGCGACCCTTACGGTCGGCGGCGGTGATTTGCGGTGCGGCTTCGTTGACGGCCACGCCTTTGTCGACCATCAGCGCGCCGGCCGGGGCCAGGCGACCGTGCAGTACACCGATCTGACGGACCAGGCCCATGACGACAAACGCCACGGCCACCAGCAACACCCAGAGCAGAACGTTGGAAACTATCAAGCCTTCCATTTTGATTACCTACCAATCAATTTGAGCAGAAGAGGGGAGTTCGCCAGCAGGCCATCGGCCGCGGCGTAGATGAGCAGTGCGACAGCGGCGGCAGCCACCGTCACGAAACCATCGAACACAGTCATGTCGCGCACCACCGGCGCCACACTGGCCAACAGCGCCAGCGCCACCAGCACGCTGTTGCGCAGCAGCAGGGCCGGACGCAACGGTTGCGCCTGGTCTGGCCCGGCACAACCGCAGTCGATGTCGCGGCGGCCGCGCCACAGGTTGATGCCGATAGCGGCGGCGTACAGCGCCAGCAGGCTGGCCGCACTGAACGCCGCCCAGCCCCGGCTGAACGGGACCAGCAGCGCGAAAGCGATGGCCAGTTCCAGCAGCGGAATCAACCGTGCGCTCGGGCGTACCAGCGCCGCTGGCAGCAATTGATAGTCCGCCAGCTGTTTGGCGTAGCGCGCTGGTGCCCGCAGCTTGTGGGTCGCTGCACTGGCCAGCAGCGCCGAAATGGCGAGTGCGCTGGCAATGATGAAGATCGGATCTGATTGCATGGCCGAACCTCGTTCAGTAGCTCATGATCTGAGTCGCGGTCTTCGCGACTTTTGCCATGCTGCCGGTGTGCTTGTTGGTCTTGAGATCGAAAATCTGCAAGCCACCTTCAACGTCGGTGCCCAGCAATAGCGGCTTGTCGTCACCGGTTGCCTGCATGCTCCACACCGGTGTCGGGGCTTCCAGGGTGGCGATTTTCTTCAGGGTCTTGAGGTCATAGGCCCAGATGAAAGTGCTCGGGTCTTCCCACTTCATCGGTTCGTGGGCGTCGTGCATCAGCACGTACAAGCGGTTCAGCTTCGGCGCGACGGCCATCAGCTGCCAGCCACCCGGTGCCCAGCCGGCTTTCTTTTCCTCGTCGGTGGTCAGCGACCAGCTCGGCAGGATTTTCGGCGTGTCACCGGAGAAGTCCACGGCGCGCACGGTGCCAGTCGTGGTGGTGAAGTAGTAGGTGTCACCGACGTTGACCGCACGCTCTACCAGTTTCTCGGCATTCGGATCGAAGAATGGCGTGCGGTTGCGCGCTGTTTCCTGGCCCTGGTCGTTGATCGTCACCACTTGCAGGCTGCCGTCGCCGCACAGTGAGGCGAAGCGGCGCTTGCCGACCGGGTAGTTGAGCACGCAACCAGGGATTGCGATTTCGGTCGCGACGGCCTTGGTCTGGGTGTCGACCACCGTCACCGAGGTCGACGGGGTGAAGTTGTAGACGTAGACAAAACGGTCATCGCCGCTGGTCTTCAGGCCGTAGCGCTGGGTCAGCGACTCGGCGCGCTTGTTCGGAATCAGCACTTCCCAGGCCGGCGACAGGGTCGAGCTGTCCCAAGCGGTCAACACGTCGGTGCGGGTGCCACGGGTGCCACGGGAGTACCAGATGTCGGCGCTGTAGATCAGCTTGCCGTCATGGCTCAGGGTCGAAGGCGCGGCGAATCCGGTTGGCACCATGCCCAGCACGCGTTTCTGATCCGGGTCGACCACGGTGACACGGCCGGCGACAAAGCTTTCGAACTCGACATCGACGACAAACGCGCGGTGCGGTTCAGCGGGGAACGCCAAGGTGGTCTGGCCGATGCCGGTGTCGGCGGGCAGGTCCGCACGGGCACTGTTCAAACCGAGTACAAGCAGGCTCAGGCCTAGCGCTGACTGTACGGAGATCCTGTTTGTTCGCATAAGGGGAACTTCCTGAATTGTTGGTAACGCGGATCGCGGGTGAGTGGGCAGATTCTGACAACTCAATAGTGCCTCGCCCGCCAACCCCGGGAATTGCCCTGCCTGCCAAGTGTTTGTGTATCTGTGCCAGTGTCACAGTGGCGAGGGCGCTTGCTCCCGCTGGGCTGTGAAGCAGCCGCCAAACTGGTGCAGGCGATGGAAGGTTTTACGATTGCTGCGCAATCGAACGGGAGCGAGCTCCCTCGCCACAGGATTTATGATCGTTCCCACGCTCTGCGTGGGAACGCCTCAAAGGACGCTCTGCGTTCGCTCTTTGGGACGCGGAGCGTCCCTGGCTGCGTTCCCACGCGGAGCGTGGGAACGATCAACAACGATCAACAAACCCCGGGAATTGCCCTGCCTGTGAAGTGTTTGTGTATCTGTGTCTGTGTCACTGTGGCGAGGGAGCTTGCTCCCGCTGGGCTGCGAAGCAGCCCCCGAATGGGTGCAGGCGATGGAAAGTTTTACGATTGCTGCGCAATCGAACGGGAGCGAGCTCCCTCGCCACAGGATTTATGATCGTTCCCAGGCGGAGCGTGGGAACGATCATGTGGCGAGGGGGAGGGAGAAGGTAAACACGGCGCCGCAGGGTTCCAGGTTCTGCGCCCAGATATCGCCACGATGACGACCGATGATGTTCTTGCACAGCGCCAGGCCGATGCCGTTGCCGCTGACCTTGGACGAGAAAAAGCCATCGAACAGCTTCTCCTGCGCCTGGGCCTGGATGCCGCGTCCACAGTCCTCGATACGCACCAGCGCCACGCCGTTGTCGCTACTGGCATGGATGCGCAACAACCGCCGTTCGATGGGTAGATCGGCCATTTCTTCAATGGCGTTGAAGGCCAGGTTGAGGATCACCTGGCCGATCAGCACTTTTTCGCAGCTCACCCGCAGCGGCTCGGGGGAGGTCACGACGTCGACCCGGACCAGACTCGGATCGGCGCGCAAACTGATGAAGTAGCGGGTTTCGCGCAGCAGCTCATTGAGGTCGACCAGCTCTTCGGACTGCTCAAGCTTGACCACGTAATCGCGCACGCTCTTGATGATCACCGAGGCGTGCTCGATCTGCCGCACGGCATTCTGCAAACCCCAGGCAACGCCCTCGTCGGTGTCGCCCGTATTGCCCAGGCGAATCACTGTGCCTTCAATGAAATTGCGGGTCGCCGCCAGCGGTTGGCTCAATTCGTGGGCGATGGCCACGGCCATTTCACCCATGGCGTTGTAACGCGCCAGGTATTCGAGTTTCTGTTCACTGACCCGCCGCGCCTCTTCGGCTTGCACCTGCTCGGTGACATCGCGGAACAGCAGCAGATGGCCGACCAGGTCGTCCTCGATCTCGATGTAGCGGCAGGTTGCGTCATGCCAGCGCCACTCGCCGTCACGCCGCTGAACTTTGTAATGCACGCTGAACGGCGCGTGTTCCGGCGTTTCGTTGGCGAGTTGTTGCAACAGTCGCTGACGTGAAGCGTCGTCGCACCATGCCAGAAAATTCTTGCTCATCAGTTGGCGCACTTCGCTGGCGAGCAAGTGTGCGCCGGAGTCGCTGATGAAACGGATATCGCCCTGCGGGCCGAGCACCGCCACACCTTCGGCCAAGTCCTGCATGAACGCCTTGAGTCGACTTTCAAAGCGCTTGAGGTCGCGTTTGACCTTGTCTTCTTTGGAGATATCGCGGAACTGAACCATCAATACATCGCGGCCATCCAGGTGCACCAGCGTCGCGACGGCCTCGGACAGAATCTCCACCCCTTGCTTGGAGCGATAGCACCACTCGATGGCGCGTTGACCGGTGCGCGCAGCGCCTTCGAGCCAACGCAAACCCACCGAACGTCGGTATTTCGGCGCGTCGCGGGTCATGTCCGGGGCTTTGAGGGGCGTCAGCTCCTCCAGGGTAAAGCCCAGCGCCGCCAGGGCAGCGGCGTTGGCCCAGAGGATTTCCTTGGTGTGCGCATCGTGAAGAATGATGCACAGCGGCATGGCTTCGATCAGCGCATGGAAGTCGTTCGGTTTTGGCAAATACATCGCAAAGCCCTTGGCGGCAGAGGGTTCCGACGGTGGAGCCGGAAGTATGGCGTTTTATACCCGCTCGCGCATGGGGATGCGCTCAGAGGTAAGGGGTGTCGGCCTAGGGGTTTTCTTTAGTCCGGGGGCTGCACGCACCAATAGTTGCGCCGCAGTGCGGTTTTTACACTGGACCGCAATGCAAGGGGCTCCACGCCGACCTCTGTAGGAGCAAGGCTTGCCCGCGATAGCGTTCTCAAGTGTGCCATCGCGGGCAAGCCTTGCTCCTACAGAAAGCGGTGCGGTGCAGCCCTACTAACAATAATCAAAACGGAGAATGCCCATGCTGCGTTCAGCGGTTGCGCAACAAGACGCATCAATCGGCGTTGACGAGAATGTCGTCGACAGCCAGGCCTTTGCGCGGGTGCTGGATGAAGTGCGCCAGCGTCGCGAAGAATTCGATGCGGTCTCTCATGTGCCACGGGACATGATCGAGCGTTTCAAGCAAGTGGGCATCTACCGTGCCGCCACGCCGAAATGCTTCGGCGGCGACGCCCTGGCACCGGCCCTGTTCCTGCAAATGATCGAGCGTATCTCCGAAGCCGACGGCTCGGCGGGCTGGGTGGCCAGTTTTGGCAGCGCCGGCGTGTACCTGGCGGCGTTGCCGAAGCAAACCCTGGCTGAACTCTACGCCGACAGCCCTGACCTCGTGTTCGCCGGCGGCCTGTTTCCATTGCAACCGGCCGAAGCAGTAGAGGGTGGTTACCAGGTCAATGGCACCTGGAAGTTCGCCAGCGGCTGCAAAGGCGCGGATCTGCTCGGTGTCGGCATCGGCGCGGCGGGCGGCAAGCCACGCACCGCGGTGTTCCGCCCGGAACAAGTAGAGATCGTTGAAAACTGGGACGTGGTCGGCCTCAAAGGCACCGGCAGCCATGACCTGCGTGTGAGCGACAAGCGCGTCGACGAGCGCTGGACCTTCATCCGTGGCGGTGCTGCGACCATCGACGAACCGTTGTTCCGCTACCCGTCGATTGCCTACGCCGCGCAAGTACTGGCGGTGGTCAACCTTGGCCTGGCCCGCGCTGCTCTCGATGAGATCAGCCGCATGGCGGGCGGCAGTGGTATCACCGGCGCACCGAAACTGTCAGACCGCGCATATGTGCGCATCGAGATTGCCAAGGCCGAGGCCAAGCTCAGCGCTGCACGCGGCTTCTTCTACAACGCCACCGAACAGGTATGGAACTCGATTCTCGCTGGCAACCCGGTCACGCCGGAGCAGACCAGCCTGTTGCGTTTGTCCGCCATCCACGTGTCCCAGGCCGGTGCCGAAGTGGTGCAAAGCGCCTACAGCCTGGCCGGGACCACCGCCATTTACCTGCGCCACCCGTTGCAACGCTACCTGCGCGATTCGATGGTGGTGACCCAGCACGCCTTCCTCAGCGAAGGGCTGTACGACGGCGCCGGCTCGGTGTTCCTCGGCGTGCCGCCGTTCCCGGGCTACGTCTGAATTTCATTACTTTTTCAAAGGATCAAGAGCATGTCCCAAGCTACCCAGGAACCGCTGCGCGTCGTCTTCTGCATCGGCATCACCCAGAACTTTTTCGACTTGCCCACCGGCGAAGGCCTGAGCGTGTGGAAAGGCTTCAGCCAGATGATGGGCGATCTCGGTGCGATGCCCGGCATCACCGTACTCGGCGCCATGGATGACGACCGCTTGATGGTCGGCCCGTCCACCACATCGCCGTGGACCGTGTACATCATGGCCGACGTCGACTGCCACCAATCGGTGATCGACGCCTGCAACCTGTTCCGCACCACGCCAGTCGGCCAGTACAGCCTGTGGCGCTACGCCAAGATCGAAGCGCGCATCGGTCGCCCGTTGACCATTCCCGATGCAGCCAAGGTGTAAGCCATGAACGAGGCCGTGCTGCAGCGTCTGGCGACGCTCGAAGGGGAAAGCGCAGTGCGCCGCCTGATGGCGCGCTACATGGACCTGTGCGATGTGCCGCGGGCGCCGACCTCTGTCAGCGAGCTGGCCCGGTTGTTCACGGTCGATGCGATCTGGGAAGGCGTTGGCAGTGTGACCGCGCAGACCTTTGGCCAGCATCGGGGGCGTGAAACGGTGGCCGCATTTGTCGGTGGTTACCTGCCGCCTTCGGACCATTTCCGGCTGAACCTGCACTACCTCACCAGCGAATCGATCGTGGTCGACGGTGAGGGGGCGCAAGGGCAGTGGATCATGCAGCAGATTTCCACCTACGCCGATGGCCGCAACGAATTGTTCGGCACCCGACTGAACATCGATTTCAGTTGTGTCGACGGCGTCTGGCTGATCGCGCATTTCCGCACGCAACGGCTGTTCAACAAGGAGCTGAATGCATGAGTACTTTCATCAGCGAATTCCTCCTCGGCGGCAGCGGCAAACGCGTGGCCATCAAGGACTCCATCGACATCGCCGGCCACCCGACCCGCTCGGGCAGCCGCGCGTTTGCCGATGCACCGGCGGCTAGCAAAAACGCCGAAGTGGTTGACGCGATCCTCAGCGCCGGCTGGCAGATCGTCGGCAAGACCAACCTGCATGAACTGGCGTTTGGCGTCACCGGGATCAACGACTGGACCGGCACACCGATCAACCCGCAAGCAGCGGATCGCGTGCCGGGCGGCTCGTCCAGCGGTTCGGCATCTGCCGTCGCCGCTGGCCTGGCAGACATCGCCATCGGCACCGACACCGGTGGTTCGGTGCGGGTCCCGGCGGCGTGCTGCGGGGTGGCCGGATTGAAGCCGACTTACGGCCGGGTCAGCCGTGTCGGCGCCCATCCGCTGGAATCCAGCCTCGATTGTGTCGGGCCGTTTGCCAGAACCATGGACGACTTGATCGCAGCGATGCAAGTGATCTGCCCGGGCTTTGCCATTCAAGGCTTGCCGGGTGATGGCGCCAAGGTCGGCTTCCTTGAAGTGGCTTGCGACGCGCACCTGCAAGCGACCCTCGGTGCCGCCGCCGACCGCGCTGGCTGGCACCGCAGCAACGTGCATTTAAGCGAGTTTGAAGCGGCGTTCGCCGCCGGCCTGACGGTGATCAATGTCGAGAACTGGGCGGCTTTCGGTCACCTGACCGGCAAGGGTCTGATCGGCGCCGATGTCGAAACCCGTCTGTTGGCCGCGAGCCGCACCACCCGCGAAGAACTGGCCCAGGCCGAAGCCGTGCGCACGCGTTTCACGCAACAGGTGGATGCGGCGCTGGAAGACTTTGCCGTGTTACTGCTGCCGACACTGCCAACCCTGCCGCCAACCCTCAGCGAAGCCCGCGCCGGCAGTAAAGCCGTGGCCGGCATGACCCCGCTGGTCCGCCCCTTCAATCTCAGCGGCCATCCGGCGCTGACAGTGCCGGTGGAACTCGATGGCGGCGGGCTGAAAGTCGGCCTGCAGATTATCGGCCGTAAAGGCCAGGACGAGCTGGTCTGCGCCTTTGGTGCGCAGCTCCAAGCCTCTACCCATCAATCATAAAAAGAAGCCATGAGGAGAACCGCATGAGCACTCATGAATATCAGCTGATCGCGACGTCGAAAAGCCCCGAAGAGCTGGTCCAGCACGACCGTGTCGACGTCTCGCTTTACAACGATCCGGCGCTGTTCGAAGCCGAACTGGAAAAGATTTTCTACCGCACCTGGGTGTGGGTCGCCCACGAAAGCGAAGTGCGCAACAGCGGCGACTTCAAGACCGCCACCATCGGCCGTCGCCCGGTGATCGTGGTGCGCGACAAGAAGAACAACATCAATGTCCTGGAAAACCGTTGCCGGCACCGTGGCGCCACGGTGTGCGAGAAGCACAAGGGCAACGCCACCGGTTTCACTTGCCCCTACCACAGTTGGTCCTATGGCCTGGACGGCAAGCTGCGAGCGCTACCGTATCCGGATGGCTACGAAGGTATCCTGGAAAAATCCGAATTGCCGCTGACCAGCCTGCGCGTCGAAAGCTACGCCGGCATGGTGTTCGCCAGCTACAACGACGAGATCGAACCGCTGGAAGACTTCCTCGGCGGGGCCAAACACTGGATGGACCTGTTCATGAAGCAGGGCGCCGGTTATCCGATCAAGACCCAGGGCGAACACAAGTTCAGTTTCAAGGGCAACTGGAAGATCCAGCTGGAAAACACCACCGACGGCTATCACTTCCCGATCGTGCACAAGTCGTTCATGTCGTCGGTGGATGAAGAAACCTCGGAAATGCTCTCGTTCATGACCGACGAACAAGCCGTGACTCACTCGCTGGGCAACGGCCACAGCGTCATGGTGATGGTGCCGGAGCACGTCGATCTCGATCACGACGACGGCACCGAACAGTTGCAGGAACGCTTCGCCCACGTCACCGAAGAGCTGTCGAAAACCCTGCCGGCCGATCAGGTGCGGCGCATCGTGCGCTCGCTGCACGGCGCCGGTTTCAATCTGAACCTGTTCCCCAACGTGGCGATGTCGATGTCGTTCTTCCGGGTGCTGCGCCCGGTGTCGGTCACTGAAACCGAGATCCGCCACGTGGCCCTGGGCATGGACGGCGGCCCGGAAATCGCCAACCGCGAACGCATGCGCATTCACGAACACTTCCAGGGCCCGTTCGGTTTCGGCAGCCCTGACGACGCCGAAGCCTGGGACCGCGTGCAGCGCGGTTCGTACGCGGGTGTCGACGCGCCGATCCTGGTCAACCGCGGCCTGAACCGCGAAATCACTGCCGAAAACGGCGACAAGGTCAGCCACGCCACCGACGAGGGCGGCATGCGCGGTGCCTACGACATGTGGAAAAGGATGATGAGCCAATGAGCAATCACGACACCCTGAACGGTTTTTCCGGCCCGTTGGCCCAGGCCATCGAATTCATCTGGCGCGAAGCCGAACTGCTCGACCACAAGCACTACGCCGAATGGGCGACCTTGTGGAGCGAAAGCGGCAAGTACATCGTGCCGATCGATCCGGACACCGAAGACTTTGAAGCGACCCTCAACTACGCCTACGACGATGCGCGCATGCGTGACCTGCGTATCGAACGCCTGACCGCCGGCTACTCGCCGTCGGCGGTGGACGCGGCGAAAACCATTCGCACGGTGTCGCGTTTCCGCCTGGTGGAAGCGGCCGGTGACATCGTCGAAGTGAATTCAGCGCAGTTGCTGTATGCCTACAAGCGCGGCGTGCACACGCCGTTCGTGGCCGACCTGAACCACCGCATTCGTTTCACCGATGGCGTGCCGAGCCTGGAGCGCAAAGTGGTGCGCCTGATCAACTCCACCGACAGCCTGAGCGCGCTCGGCTTCCTTTTGTGAGGGCACCATCATGAGTCGAGTAGCCCTCGTAACGGGTGCCTCGCGCGGACTGGGCGAGTGCATCGCCCGTCGTCTGCATGCGGCGGGTTATCGCGTCGGACTGGCGGACGTGCGCCTTGATGGCGTGCAACGCTTGGCTTTGGAACTCGATAGCAGTGGTGCCACTGCCATGGCTATCGAACTGGATGTGCGCAACAAGGCAGATTTTCAGCGTGCCCGCGACACGCTCACCGAGCGCTGGGGCGGCACTGACATTCTGGTGAACAACGCCGGGGTGTCGAAAGTCGCGGCCCTGATGGACATCACGCCTGAAGAATTCGACGAGTCGATGGCGATCAACCTGCGGGGCACCTTCGTGGCCTGCCAGGTGTTCGGCGCGCACTTCGCCGAGCGTGGCTTCGGGCGCATCGTCAACATCGCGTCCCTGGCCGGGCAGAACGGCGGCACCGCCACCGGCGCCCACTATGCGGCGGCCAAGGGCGGCGTGGCGACGCTGACCAAGGTCTTCGCCCGTGAACTGGCGCCGCAAGGCGTGACGGTCAATAGCATCTCGCCGGGTCCGCTGGACTTGCCGGTGGTCCGCGAAACCGTGGCTCCAGAGCGTCTGGAACAGATCCTCAAGATCATCCCGGCCGGCACCCTCGGTGATCCGACGTTCATCGCCGACAGTGTGTTGCTGTTGATCGCCGACAACGCCACCTCCGTGACGGGCGCATGCCTGGACGTCAATGGCGGACTGTTCATGCGCTGATTGTTGCCATGACTCGATCCATTGTGGCGAGCGAGCTTGCTCGCGCTGGGCTGCGAAGCGGCCCCAAGCATTTTGCGACTGCTGCGCAGTCGAGCGCGAGCAAGCTCGCTCCCACAGGTCAGTTTCTGGCTACAGATCCGTGCACGACCCAAGACATAACCAAACAACGTAAATTCAGGTGATGCAATGATGAAGGTGAAGATCGAAAGGATCGTCGACGAAGCGCTGGATATCCGTTCCTTTCGCCTCGTGCGCAGTGACGGCCAGCCGCTCGACACCTATGAGCCGGGCGCCCATGTCGACCTGACCGGGCCGACCGGTGTGACCCGCCAGTATTCGCTGTGCAGTCCGCCACAGGACCGTCGTGCCTATCTGGTGGCGGTAAAAAAAGAAGCGCAATCGCGCGGTGGCTCGCTGGCCTTGCACGAGCAAGTAGAAGAGGGCATGGAGCTGGAAATGGGCGCGCCGCGCAACCTGTTCCGACTCGATGCAAGTGCCAGCGAACATGTGTTGTTCGCCGCCGGTATCGGCGTGACGCCGCTGCTGAGCATGGCCTATAAACTCGCGGAAAGCGGTCAGCCGTATCGCTTGCACTACTTCGCGCGTTCGGCGCAGTACGCCGCGTTTACCGAACTGTTGGCCACGCAATTCGCCGATCACGTGGAATTTCACTACGGCATCGAGCCTGCGCAACTGGATGACGCCTTGAGCGCGTGCCTGGAGCGTGCCAGCCCGGCAGCCCACGTCTACACCTGCGGCCCGGCACCGTTCATGAACAAAGTGGTGGAAGTCGCCGCGCGCAGCCGCGCCGACGATGCCATCCACCTGGAACACTTCGCCGCGGACCCGGCAGCCAATAGCGCCCCGGCCGGCACGTTCGAAGTGGAACTGGCCAGCTCCGGCGTGGTGCTGCAAGTACCGGCCGACACCAGCCTGGTCGACGTGCTGCAAGCCCACGGTTGCGACATCGACACCGAGTGCCGTGAAGGCATTTGCGGCACCTGCATCGTCGAGGTGCTGGACGGCGTGCCGGAGCACCGCGACAACTGCCTGTCGAACAAGGAAAAGGCCTCCAACAAGCAGATTTGCGCTTGTGTTTCCCGAGCGCTCTCCGCTCGTCTGGTATTGGACATCTAAGCGCTTTCTTCACTGGAAAGCGTGCGCCGGAGCCTGTTGAATGGCGCCTGGCGGCCATCGAGGGAGGCGATGGTGCAAGACGCAACAGGTTTACCGAACCGCTCGACGAAGCGGTCGGCAATAACAACAAAAACACGTGAGGCTTTTCGGACATGACTACAGCATCGACGGTGCGCAACGAGGCGTTCGAAAGTTGGTTGAGCCAGGTGAACCAGGCCTGTGGGCGTTTCGATGCCCGGGCGCTGGACACCGACTTCTACGGCGAACTGGCGGAATTTCGCAGCGGTGCAATCAACCTCAGTGTGGTCGACATGGCGCACGTGCATTTGTACCGCACCAGCAAGGATGTCAGCACCAGCAGCGACGGCCACTATTACGCAGTGTTCCAGATGCGCGGCAGTTCACGGCTGGAACAGGGCGACAACCGCGCCCAACTGGGCTGTGGCGACATCGCCCTGATCGACGCCAGCCGCCCGAGTGACATGATCTACAACGATGATTGCCGACAGCTGTCATTGATTCTGCCGCGCCAGGTGTTCGAGCGTGGGTCGCATTTCAACGCGGTCAACTGCGCCACCCGCATCGCCGCCAGCAGCCCTCTGGCGTCGATGGCCAACAAACTCGTTCTGGAAACGCGGCAGCAGGAAGGCCTGGACATGCAGGAAAGCGAAGCCGTGCTCGATGCCCTGGCCAGCCTGTTGCTGCCGGGCATCAGCGTCCAGGACAGCGGCGGCGACGCCCATGAGCGGCAATTTCGCAAGATCATCGCCTTCATCGACCAGCACATCCGCGACGAAGAACTCTGCCCCGAACTGATCGCCCGTGAGGTCGGCGTTTCGGTGCGAGGCCTGTACCGGATGTTCTCCAAGCGCGGTCTGGTGGTGGCGCAATACATCAAGCACCGTCGCCTGGACTTCTGCGCGGAGAACCTGCGCCGCGCCGACGTCGAGCTGAAGCTCTCGGCGTTGTGTTATGCGTGGGGGTTCTCGGATTCGAGCTACTTCTCGTCAGCCTTCAAGTCGCGCTTTGGCGTATCGCCGGGGGCTTATCGCAAGCGGTATAGCCAGCATTGACACCGCGTTATCGTTCATCGCCAGCAAGCTGGCTCCCACAGGTTGATCTCGGTTGTATCCAGAATTTGTGTTCACTGCAGATCCCCTGTGGGAGCCAGCCTGCTGGCGATGGCGGCCGCATGACCGCCACAAATACCTCAATGCCGCACCGGCTCTTCAACCGGCAGATGCAGCACTTCGCGCACCAGCATGGCGATGCTGGTCACGCCCATCTTTTCCTTGATCTTGGTGCGATGCACGTCGACGGTTTTCACGCTGATGTTCAGCTCCCGGGCGATGACCTTGCTGGCCTTGCCATCGATCACCAGCATCAGCACTTCCCGTTCACGGCTGGTCAATAACGCCAGTTTGCCTTGCAGGTTCTGCCGCTGTTGCTGATCGGCCTGGGCGTGCACCGCAGTCTTGAGCGCGGCCTGGATGCGGTCGATCATCTGCTGCGGGTTGTAGGGCTTCTCGACGAAGTCCAGGGCACCGTTCTTCATCGCCGTGACCGACATCGGAATGTCGCCATGGGCCGAAACGAAGATGGTCGGCAGGGTGCTGCCGCGCTGGTTGAGGATCTCCTGCAGCTGGAAACCACTGGTCTCCGGCATGCGCACGTCCAGCACCAGGCAGGCGGGCTGCCGTGGGTCGTACTGGCTGAGGAACTCTTCGGCGCCGGCAAAGCACTGGGCCTGCACGCTGACGGACTCCAGCAGCCACGCCAGTGAAGTACGCAGGTCCTTGTCGTCGTCAACGATGTAAACAATCGGTTTGCGGGTTTCCATCAGGGCTGCCACGAAAATTCTAATTATTGTTTTCGCACGCGAACGCGCGGCACGCATCGGCTCATCTTTTTGGAGCCTGTCAGCAGGATACCCACTGTCGCCGGCCCTTGCGATAAAGAAACCACCTAGTCGACTAGCGGAAACCCAACCTCACCATGGGGATCGTCAGAATGGTTGCCTCGCGGCTACCGCCTTAGTCTTGTTCCATCACCTACGGGCCGCACATGGCGGTCCTCCTGAAGGAAGGGGCATCGACATGGCCGACCTGAGCCAGCAGCAAATCGACTTTCGCAACGCCATGGCGCAGCTGCCTGCTGCGGTGAACATCATCACCACCAACGGCCCCGGCGGACGCTGCGGCATCACTGCCAGTGCCGTATGTTCGGTGACCGATTCACCACCGACCGTGCTGGTTTGCGTCAACCGCAACAGCGCTACCCACGACGTGTTCCGCACCAACGGCCATCTGTGCGTCAACGTGCTGTGCGGCGAGCAGGAAGAGCTGGCCCGCCATTTCGCCGGCATGACCAAGGTGCCGATGGAAGAACGCTTTGCCTGGGACCTGTGGGATGACGGCGCCGCCGATGTGCCGGTGCTGCGCGATGCCCTGGTGCAGTTGCAAGGGCGCATCAGCGAGTGCAAGGAAGTGGGTTCGCATTCGGTGATGTTCGTCGAACTGACGAAGGTCGGCGTGCGCGAGCCGCGCGATAGCCTGGTGTATTTCAACCGCTTGTTTCATCGCGTTGAGCATGCCAGCGCGGCGTGAACAAGACCGCGTTAACGTTCATTGCGGGCAAGTCGCTCCTTCATCCTGGAGCAGGCTTGCCCGCGATGGCGATGTAACGGCACCTTCAATGTCAGATCCTGAAACTCCCCACCAATTGATTGAGTCGCCCAGCCTGCTGCTCCAGTTCGGTACAGGCACGCAACGTCGCCTGCAGGTTCTCCACCCCTTGCTGATTCAATGTGTTGATCCGTGTGATATCGACATTCAGCGCTTCGACCACTGCCGTCTGTTCTTCGGTGGCGGCGGCGACGGACTGGTTGACGTTGTCGATCTCGCCGATCCGTTGGGTCACGCTGCCCAGACGCGTGCCGGCGAGGTTGGCGATGGTGACGCTTTCTTCGCTGTGTTGCTGGCTTTCGGTCATGGTGGTGACCGAGTCGCGGGCGCCCACTTGTAGTTCTTCAATCATCTGCTGGATCTCCAGTGCCGAGGCCTGGGTGCGTCCGGCGAGGCTGCGCACTTCATCGGCGACCACCGCAAAGCCACGGCCCGCTTCACCAGCCCGTGCCGCTTCGATCGCGGCGTTGAGTGCCAGCAGGTTGGTCTGCTGGGAAATGCCCTTGATCACTTCAAGGATCTGCCCGATGTTCACGGTCTTGTCGTTGAGCACCTCGATGTTGGCGCACGAGGCCCTGATCTTGCCCGACAATTCATTCATCACCTCGATCGTGCGTTGCACCACCTGGCGCCCATCCTCTGCTTGTTGCCGTGCGGCGCAAGATTGATGCGAGGCATCGGAGGCGTTGTGCGCGATCTCTTGTGCAGCGGCGCCCAATTGATTGATCGCCGCGGCCACACTGCTGGTGCGGCTGGATTGGTCGTCGAAATTGCTCAGCGATGAATGGGAAGCTTCCAGCACTCGCTGCGCCCCTTGATTGACGCCCAGGGCTGCGGCCGACACCTCACGCATCGACTGATGAATACGCTCCACGAAGCGGTTGAACGCCGCTGCCAACTGGCCGATTTCATCCCGCGATTGCATTTGCAGACGTCGCGTCAGGTCACCTTCGCCGAGGGAAATGTCTTCCATGACCCGCGTCAGCACTTGCAACGGTCGAGTGATGCGCTGGGCGGTGTACCAGATCAGCAGCAGGCCGAGCAGTGCAGAACCGCCGCCGAGCAACAGTTCCAGCGCAGTGCTTTGCACACCCTGGGCTGCGAGTTGCTTTTGCAGGGTGGCCACGGGAGCCAGCAATACGTCTTGCGGCACGCCCACCAAAACACCCCATGGCGCGGCGCCGGCAATGGGTGGCAACGGTTCGAGCACCTTGATCTGTTGCGCGTCGACAAACACGTTTGGCTGGCCCTGACGCAAGGCGTCCATTACCTCGGCATTGTCCATCGGATGGCCGAGGCGGCTGACATCCTGGCTGTTGGCGGAGATCACGCCGCGGGGGCTGACGATGCTGATCTGACCATGGCCGTCGAACAGTGCCTGGGCGCTGGCTTCACTGTTGTTTTGCAGCGCGGCGAGGTTGATGTCGAGGCCGACCACAGCGATCACTTTGCCGTTTTCCAGCAGCGGGAAAGCGACGCTGGTCACCAGTTTGCGACTGCCGGAGGCTTCGTCGAAGTACGGTTCCAGTACGCATGCCTGACGCGTGTCACGGGCGCAGGTGTAGAAGGCGTTGTAGGGCGCGCCGCTCGGCCCCGGCTCGGTGTTGGCCAGCAGGCCTTCGTCGCCGATCACCGCCTGCAGTTCGCCGGGTTTGCTTTGTACCCAGTACAACGAAAAGCGTCCGGTTTCGTTGCTGCCCAACGCTGCCTGATTGGCGAAGCCGGCGTCGGCGCCGTCCAGTGCATCGGCTTCAAAAATGACGTAAAGCCCGAGCAGGTCGGGCTTGTCGATCAGGGCCTGATGAAGCTGAGTGCTCAGCTCCTGGCGTAGTTGTCTGGCGTTCAGTTGCCCCTGATGCTGGAGTTGCCTGAGGTACAGCAAATACCGCGACAAGCCTTGGCCGAACTCGTGGGTTTGCATGAAGGTGCGTTGCACCTGCATGGCCTGGACTTTGCCCAGCGCCTGCATGTGCTCCTTGGCCGCGTCGGCGAGCATTTCACCGCTGGCCTCGGCCACTTGCTGGCTGCTTTTGTGTGTCTGGTAGAGCGATAACCCCATCAGCAAACCCACCACCAACAACAGGCAGAGGCCAGCGAGCAGGGCGATCTTGCTCTGGATCGTGAGAAATCTTTTGTGCATGGGAAATACCTTTTTCCGTGAAGCGAACCCGATCCCCTGTAGGAGCGAGCCTGTCGAATCGTCGCACCGTCGCGATGGACGTCAACGATGACGCTGGCTGCCTGAATCCCCGCGGTGTCCGGGCCTTCATCGCGAGCAGGCTCGCTCCTACAGGGGTTAGCTGGAGTTAGAACGTCGTGGCAAAGATCAGCTGGCTGTAGAGGTTTTTGTCGTTGTTGCCCAACTGCGTGCCACCCTGGTCGGCGCTCTTGTCCGGCTGGAACAGGCCTACCAGCGGCATTACCGTAAGGTGGTCGTTAAGGTGCCATTCGGCGTACAGGTCGATTTCGTGGCCATCGGTGTTACCCAGATCGCGGTCGATTGTGTCGAAGTCGAAGTACATCGCGCCCACGGTCAGGTTCTCCAGCGGCGAGACGGTGAACTTGAGTTGCTGGATGCGTGAGTTGGTGTTGAACGGACCGGCATAGTTGCCCGCCACTTCACCCTGGAACCAGGTGCCGAAGCCGCGGCTGAAACCGTAGAACAGCGTGTCGTAGCCTTCCGAGAAACGGCTGTAACGGTAGCCGGCATAGGGCGTCCAGGGTGCTTCGGAAAAGGTCCAGCCGGCTTCCAGGTACCAGGCGTCCTCGGTGGCGGTGTGCGGTTTGTCCTGCTTGGCGTATTCGCCGGACAGGAACAGATCCTTGACCCCGGCGTTGCCGGTTGCGCGCAGGCTGTAGGTCTTCATGCCATCGCGTTCGAGTTGCACCGGGGAAGCGTACTGTTCGTCGATGTCGGTGGTGTCGATGTAGGTCAAGCCAACGGTGCCGGCTTCAGACACGTGCTCCAGGGTGCCGACGTACATTTCAGTCATCGCCTGGGCACGGTTGTTGGATTTCAGCCACATCAGGTCACTGCGCCAGCCTTCCTTGCCACCGATGCGCAACACCGCGGTTTCGTCGAAGGCCTTGCGCGCAGCCAGCCAATAGGCGCCGCCACGGTTGAATTCACCATCGGCCAGGCCTTTGCCGAGGTTCAGGGCGTCGCCGTTGATCAGGAAACCGTCACCGACGACGATGTTCTGACGACCGAACGACAAGTCGATGCCGTCGGCGCCCAGCACCGCAAACAGCTCAGCCGAACGCCAGCCGAGATAGGCATCTTCGAACTTGGTGGTGCGTTCCGAGCCGTCACTGAAACCGGCAGCATCGCCGTCGCCCCAGGTGCCGGAGCTGAGCATGTTCGCCGCACCATAAGCGGTACCGACACCGGCCAGGCCCTGGTCGAAACTCAGGCCGTACTTGATGTAACCCTCGCGCCACGACGAAGAACCTTCGTCGAGACGACCTGACAGGGCGTAGTTTTCCTGACTGTGGAAAACGCCGAATACCGCTTCCAGCGTGGCGTTCAGGTGACTGTCGTCATCGGCGTAGAGTTCGTAGGCTCCGGCCTGGCCGGCGCTGATCATCAGCGCGAGCGTGGAGAGTCGAAGCAAGGGGGACTTGAGCATGGTGTGGCATCCGTTCTTGTTCTTGAGCGCAGGGTTGCGGTCTGCCCGGATACTAAGTCGCGACTTTTTTCGAGCCTTTTGCCTGTTTGCCAATTAGTTGGTCGTGCGTGCCAGATTGAGCGGTTTGGCAGAACCGCCAACACGACTGGCACGCAGGGCAAAACCCGCTGGCTCACGACCGCCGACAATCCCTTCCAACCTGCCGGAGCACCGTTGCCCCGGCGCCTTCAGTGTTGGCGCTCGTCTGTTGGCGGGCGCGTGGATTTTCAAGGGCGTTTTCTTATGTTCACCTCCCTGCGTTTGCCCCTCATCGGTTTGCTCTCATTGACCCTGGTCCAGGCTGCGCTGGCTGCCGATTGCGCACCGGTGCAGAGCCGCGGCGCCGAGGTGTTTGCCAATGAATGCGGGGTTTGCCATGCAGTGAGCAAAGGCGCGACCGGCATGATGGGGCCGAACCTGGCTGGCGTGGTGGGGCGCAAATCCGGCTCACTGGAAGGCTTCAACTATTCGCAGGCCATGCGCAACAAGAACATCGACTGGCAAGCCGAGAACATCGAGCAACTCATCACCCAACCCCAGGCTTATGTGCCTGGCACCTATATGCCCTACATGGGCATGGCCTCGGCGGATGATCGTCAAGCGGTCGTGTGCTACCTCAAAGAACAACATTAATCAGGCCGGGTCTGCGCCTGAACAATTCGTCTCAACGAAAGGTGATTTATGAGCAACGTTGAAATCCTGCCGCAGGTAGCTGCATTTCTCGACCGCCGTCATGGCTGCTTTATCGACGGGCAATGGGTGTTTGCCGAAGGCGACAGCATCGCCGTGGTCAATCCGGCCACCGGGCAGACGTTGTGCGAAACCCTCGATGCGCCGCTGGAAATCGTCGAGCGTGCCGTGCAGTCGTCGCACCAGGCGTTCAAGTCCGGTGTGTGGTCGAGTCTGCGTCCGGCCGACCGTGAACGCATCCTGCTGAACTTCACCCGCCTGGTGGAGGAGCACGCCGAAGAGCTGGCGCAACTGGAAACCCTGAGCCAGGGCAAATCGATCAACATGGCCCGCGCGCTGGATCTGAACGCCACCGTGGAGTTCATGCGCTACATGTCTGGTTGGGCAACCAAGATCGAAGGCCAGACCTTCGACGTGTCGATTCCGCTGCCACCGGGTGCCAGATTCACCGCGTTCACCAAGCGTGAGCCGGTGGGCGTTGTGGTTGGCATCGTGCCGTGGAATTTCCCGCTGTTGATCGCTGCCTGGAAACTGATGCCGGCGCTGGCCACCGGTTGCACCGTCATTATCAAACCGGCGATGGAAACGCCGTTGACCGCCATGCGCCTGGCGGAATTGGCCCTCGAAGCCGGGATTCCTGCGGGCGTGTTCAACGTCGTCACCGGTGGTGGTGCCTCGGTGGGTGGCGTGCTGACCTCCCATCCGCTGGTGAGCAAAGTGTCGTTCACCGGTTCCACCGCCGTGGGCAAGAGCGTCGGTGTGGCGTGCATGGAAAACATGACGCGCTTCTCCCTGGAGCTGGGTGGTAAAAACCCGATGATCGTGCTTGCCGATGCCGACATCGAAAAAGCCGTGCAGGGCGCGATTCTCGGCGGTCTGCTGAACAACGGCCAGGTGTGTGCGGCGGCTTCGCGCTTCTACGTGCATCGCTCGATTCACGACAAGTTCGTGGATGCGCTGGCGGCGGCAGTATCGGCCATGCCGATTGGCGACGGCATGAACTGCGACGCGGCCATCAACCCGCTGGTATCGCGCAAGCAGCAACAGAGCGTGCTCAAGCACATCGAACTGGCGCGGCAGGAAGGCGCTCGGGTAGTGACCGGTGGCGAGCTGCTGGAGGGCGACGGCTTTTTCGTGCAGCCGACTATTTTGGCCGACATCAACCACAGCATGGCCGTGGCTCGCGAAGAAGTATTCGGCCCGGTGCTGGGCGTGATGCCCTTCGACGATGAAGACGCCGTCATCGCGCTGGCCAACGACAACCGTTACGGTCTGGCCGCCAGCCTGTGGACCAATGACCTGGGTAAAGCCATGAACCTGGTGCCACGCATCGAAGCCGGTACGGTGTGGGTCAACGCCCATGTGTTGCTCGACCCGGCGATGCCATTCGGTGGGGTCAAGCAGTCGGGCATGGGCCGTGAGTTCGGTCGTGCGGTGATCGAGGCCTACACCGAGCTTAAATCGGTGTGCATCGCCCATTGATGCAAAAAACCGCCTGTGGCGTGACGGTAATCACGCCGCCGGCGGTTTCGCCAATTCAATCCCGGCGGCGCCCAGCCGCTTGAGAATCTCGAACAGCAACTCGCTCTTGATCGCGGTAACCATCCGCGGGCTGCTGACATAACCGGTGACGGTCAACGTAATGCCCTCAGGCTTGAGCTGGCTGAAGCGCACCACCGGCGCCGGTTTCTCCAGAATGGCTTCGTGCTGGTTGTAGGTGTCATACAGCAGGTTGCGTACCTGTTCCGGGTCAATGTCCAGCGGGAACATCAGTTCGAGGGTCGCCACCCCTTGAGCGCTGCCACCCAGGGTGACGTTACGCAGGTTTTGCGAGATCAACTGCGAGTTCGGCACGATCACGATCGAGCGGTCGGCCAGCTGTATTTCGGTGGCCCGCACGTTGATGCGGCGGATGTCGCCCTCGACACCGCTGATGCTGATCAGGTCACCGACCTTCACCGGGCGCTCGGTCAGCAGGATGATGCCCGAGACGAAATTCTTGACGATCTCCTGCAAGCCGAAGCCAATGCCTACCGACAAGGCGCTGACAATCCAGGCCAGATTGGTCCATTTGACCCCCAGCGACGACAACATCAGCAAAATCACCAACGCGTAGCCGATGTTGGAGAACAAGGTACTGAGCGAGGCACACATGCCGGGGTCCATTTCGGTTTTCGGCAGGAACTCGTTGTCCAGCCAGCGCCGCAGCGAACGGATCAGGTAAATGCCGATGATCAGCGCAAGCAGGGCTTGCAAGAGGTTGGCAGGGACGATGTTCAGTTTGCGCAAGCCGTCGCCGCCGAGGATCGCCAGAATGTTGGTGGCCAGTTGGCCGAGCGTCGACCCGACCCCGCCCACCACCAGCGTGATCAACGCCAGCAGCAGGAGCGTGGCGCGACCGGCACCGGACAGGATGATGGAAATCTGTTCCAGGCGCGTATCGCCAATGCCCAGTAATTGCTTGATTGCTTTTCCCGTGGAGTATCGGGGGGAAAACAGGTACTCGCAGCCGTCCTTCACCAACTGGATCAGCAAGTAGAAGCCAGCGAAAATGATAAAAAACCAGACCAGTTCGTAAGTGATGAAACGTGCCAGCGAGATGTAGCCGATCAGCAAGGCCAGTAAGGAAATCACGATTGCGATGCTGGCAAAGGCATAGATCAAACCCGCCAGAGTGCGACCGGCTTCGGGGGCGGTGCCAGCCATGACCATGGCCCGGCGCGTTTTGCTGACTCGCAGCAGCAGCGAACCGATCAATAACGAAATGACCAGCGCAACAAATCCCCTGACAGAAATCACCACCTGCGAGCTCATGCCGGTGGCATTGGTGATCTGCGCCAGCGACACCAGCACCAGCAGCGCACCGGCCAACCGCAAGGGAAAGGGTTTGATCACCAGTGCGAGCGGGTCGGCAAAAGCCGGCAGCCGCCACGAAGGGTGTTCGGTGGACAGCAGCGCGCGGCTCAGGCCAGTGATCAGCACGCAGGTATAGATGATTTTTTCAAAGTCCTGGGAAAACCCGCTGAGTTGTGGCGTCAGGGGCAGCTCTCGGGTGACGGTAAAAAACAGCAACTGCAGGGCAATCCAGGCAGAGAGGATCGTGGCGATTACCGAGGCCAACGCCAGCGAGCTTCGTCGCAGGCGACCTTCTGGCATTCGATGAATGCACAACCAGGTCAGCCCGCGTTCGGCGACCCTACGACCGGAGATCCAGAAAACCAGGGCCAGGGCGAGCAGCAGGCAGGTCAACAGACGCTCGCCCGGCTGCCAGGTGGCGCCAAGCGTGGCACGGATCTGCTGGATGAACGCGCTGAACTTTTGCCGATCTTCCGCTGGCGGATTGAGCAATGTCGACCAGAACCAGGGGTTGAGCACGCTGCGGGTCTGCTGGGTCACCTCGGTTTCCAGCAAGCTGCGGCGGATGGCGGCGATCTGAGTCAACAGTTCGGCGGCGCTGGCTTTTAGGGTTTCCAGGGTTTTCAGACGGGCGTCGACCTGATTTTTTTGCTCGGTGAGGGCGGCTCTCTGACTGGCGATTTCGGATTTCTCGAGCCCGGCACCGGGCAGGGGCGTCGGCCCCAACACCCCCAGTTGCGCCTGCAATTGGGCCTGTTCGGGCATTAACAGCGCCGTGAGCCGATCAATCTCGCGGATAAGGGCCTGAAGAAGATCCTGAGGAGCTTCCAGCTGACTGTAATTGCTGGCCAGGGATACCTGCTGTTTGAGGTTGCCGAGTTGGACCATCAATGCGTCCAGATCACTTTCAGAGACGCTGGCGAGCGCAGGTGTTGAAGTGGCAACAGGGGGCGCGAGCGGTTGCGCCGCCGACAGCATCCCGACGTTCGACCCGAACAATAAAGCGATGAGAATCACGAAGCTCACAGCATGGCGCATCGGCGTGCTCGACTGGTTGTGTTACTCAGCCTATGAGGTTAGGTCATGAGCCACGATATCGAGGCTTTTTTGCTCGAAGACACCTCTGGAACGCAGCGGATGGTTCAGGTGTAGGCCAGCAATCGGCCGCAGAGAATCACGCTGACCCAAAGAACGATGGAAAACAGTGCCTGCAGTTTGGCCACGCCCGGTGCAGGGTTGACGGTATTCCACGCCGTGACGGAACGGTACACGCCGACATGGAACAGCACGGCGTTGAGCCCCGCCGTGGCGATCAGGCACAGCTTGAGGATGAAAATATCATTGGAGGCGAAGTCGTGAGGGTGGGCGGAAAACATCATCAAACCAGCCGGTACGATCAACAGCAGGGCCGCCACGGACCATGGCAGCAGATGGCGGGCGAGAGCGGTCACCTGAATGTTGCGCGATACGCCGAGCACCCGCAGGTCGAACATCACCACCGAACCGACCAATATCGCGAAGCCGAGAATGTGCACCACCTCCACCAACGGGTACAGCCACAAGTCACCGCGCATGGCTGAGCCGAGCGACGAATCATTCAGCCAGTCCATCCAGCCCTGGTTGGCTTCCATCAGCGCAACTCGATGGTTTTGTCGCCGATCGTGATGCGTTCTGCGCGCAATTCATCGGGCTTGTTGCGGTTTTGATAACCGACGACCGTTGCCTGATTCCCTTCCGCCAGCATTTCTTTCGTCAGGCCGCGGTTTTCCATGCGTGAGGGCGGGGCGAGCACCACGTTCCAGGTCTTGTCTGCGGTTTTCAGGTTCACGAAGCCGTGGGGGTGTGAGTAACCGGACGCTTCAATGGTGCCGCTCAGTTGCAGGGGTTTGCTGGAGTCGTATTCGCTCCAGCCGTGATGGGCAAATGCCGCAGTGGCCACCAACAGCAAAGACGCGCCAAAGCCCTTGAGCATGATGTGCATGACAGGGTTCTCCTGTTGAAGATCGTTTTGCGAAGCTGCTTTTCAGGATAGATGGCCTGTTTCGGTGGCTGGAATACCCCGACCAATAGAATGTTTCAGGCTGTGACGCAGGGCTCGCCAGGCTCGGCAGGCCTTCGACGGAACCATGTTCTACGCTTATCCGCAGATACCACCCATAACAACAATGCTAAAGGGAGAGACACCATGTCCGCTTTGTTTCGTCGCGTCGGTCACCGCCTGGCTGTGGGCCTTGTGGCTGTAGCGCTCACAACGCCCGCACTGGCGCTGGATACCGTCAAGTTCATGGCCCCAGGTTCTGTAGGCGGCGGCTATGACCAGACGGCCCGAGTGCTGGGCAAAGCCCTGATAGAAGCCAAGGCTGCCAAAGCTGTGACCTTCGAGAACAAGGGCGGCGCGGGCGGTACGCTCGGGCTGGCGCAGTTTGCCAACAGCACCAAAGGCGACCCGAATGCGTTGCTGGTGGTCGGGGCGATCATGGTCGCGGGCATCGAACAGAACAAACCGCAGATCACCTTGAAGGACGTCACGCCGATTGCCCGGCTGTTTACCGAATACAACGTGATCGCCGTGCGCAAGGAATCCCCCTACAAGACCCTCGACGACCTTATCAAGGACTTCAAGGCCAAGCCTTCCAGCGTGACCTGGGGTGGCGGCTCAAAAGGCTCCATCGACCATATCGGCATTGCCGAACTGGCCGGCAAACTGGATGTTCCGGTCAATAAAGTGAATTACATCGCCACTGGCGGCGGCGGTGAGATCGTCGCCCAGACCCTGGGCGGCCAAATCAAGGTGCTGACCGGGGGCTATGCCGAATTGGGTCAGTACATCAAGAATGGCCAGATCCGCGTGCTCGCCATCGGTGCGCCCGAGCGTGTACCGGAGATCGATGCGCCCACCCTCAAGGAAAGTGGCTACGACGTGATCATCGGTAACTGGCGCGGTGTCTACGGCGCGGTGAACCTCACGCCCGAACAGCGTAAAGAGGTGACCGACGCGGTGCTGGCCGCCAGCAAAAGCAAAATCTGGCAAGAGAATATTCGCACCAATGCCTGGACCGAGAGCGTCCTGACCGGTGATGACTTCGGCAAATTCGTCGACGAAGAGCACGTTCGGTTGCGTGCGATGCTGGTCAAGGTCGGGCTGCTCTGAGATGGCCGCGCCCCGTGCAGTCGTACCGACGCAATTGGCGATCGGCATCGGCCTGATCGTCCTCAGCGCCGTGTTGGCGGTGGGGGCCTTTCGGTTTCCGCCCGAGATGGGCTTCGTCATTCTGCCGGCGTACGTCTATCCCTACGCGGTCGCGGGGTTTCTGTGTGCGGTGGGCGTTTTGCTCAGTTATCAGGCGCTCAGCGGTGGTTTCCGCGAGCTCGACGGCAGCAATCCCGGCATAGCGGGTGGCAAGCTTGGCGCGGCCTGGGTGACCGGAGGACTCCTGGGTGTGGCGCTGCTGATCAACCTCATCGGCTTCGTGCTGGCTGCCGGGCTGCTGTTTGCCTGCGCGGCCCGGGGTTTTGGCAGTCGCCATCCGTTGCGCGACCTGGCTATCGGCATCGCCCTGACGCTACCGATTTATTGGCTGTTCAACGCCGGGCTGGGGGTTTCCCTGCCGCCGCTGGTCAATGCCTGGATCTGATCCAGGCCAAAGGAGATCGACCGCGTGGACATTCTTGCAAATCTGGCCATGGGATTTTCCGCAGCGCTGACGCCGATCAATCTGATGTGGGGGTTTGTCGGTTGTTTGCTCGGCACTGCCATTGGCGTTCTGCCGGGGATCGGGCCGGCACTGACCGTGGCGTTGCTGCTGCCGATCACCGCCAAGGTCGATCCGACCGGTGCGCTGATCATGTTTGCCGGGATTTACTACGGCGCGCAATTCGGCGGGTCAACCACCTCGATTCTGCTCAATACCCCCGGTGAGTCGTCGTCCATGGTCACGGCGCTGGAGGGCAACCTCATGGCGCGCAATGGCCGTGCGGGACCGGCCCTGGCCACCGCGGCGATCGGCTCATTCGTCGCGGGTACGATCGCGACGATCCTGCTGACGCTGTTCGCACCGCTGGTGGCCAGGCTGGCGCTGAATTTTGGCCCGGCCGAGTATTTCGCGATCCTGGTGCTGTCGTTCACCACGGTGTCGGCAGTGCTCGGCGCGTCAATGTTGCGCGGCTTTGCGTCGCTGGGGATCGGATTGACCATCGGCATGATCGGCCTCGACTCAACCTCGGGCATCGCCCGCTACACCCTGGGCGTTCCCGAGTTGGTCGACGGCATTGAAGTGGTGCTGGTGGCGGTCGGTTTGTTTGCCGTCGGCGAGGCCCTGTACAGCCTGCTTTATCAATCGGAACAGGCAGAAGGGCGGCATCGCCTGACGTCGTTGTGGATGACCCGCGCCGACTGGAAACGCTCGGTGCCTGCCTGGCTGCGAGGCACGTTTATCGGCTTCCCGTTCGGCTCGATTCCGGCCGGTGGCGCGGAGATTCCGACGTTCCTGTCCTATTCCACCGAACGCAAACTCAGCAAGTACCCGAAAGAGTTTTCCGCCAACAAAGGCCAGGGCGCCATCGAAGGTGTGGCCGGCCCGGAAGCGGCCAACAACGCCAGTGCCACGGGCTCGCTGGTGCCGTTGCTGACCCTGGGCATTCCCACGTCGGCGACGGCGGCAATCCTGTTGGCGGCGTTTCAGAACTACAACCTGCAACCGGGGCCGATGCTGTTTGAAACCTCCGCCGACCTGGTCTGGACCCTGGTGGCTTCGCTGTATATCGGCAACGTCATCCTGCTGGTGCTGAACCTGCCGCTGGTGGGGCTGTGGGTCAAATTGCTGCAGATTCCCCGACCGTACCTGAACGCCGGGATTCTGGTCTTCGCCACCATCGGCGTGTACGGCATGCGCCATTCGTCTTTCGACTTGCTGCTGATGTTGGCTATCGGCTGGGCCGGTGTGCTGATGCGGCGCTTCGATTTCCCGGTGGCGCCAGTGATTGTCGGCATGCTCCTGGGGCCAATGGCCGAAAAGCAACTGCGCAACGCCTTGTCCATCAGCGAGGGCGACTGGACGATATTTTTCACCCAGCCGATCTCGGCGTTTTTCATGGCCCTGACATTGTTGGTGCTGATGGTGCCGTACCTGCTGCACAAGCGAGGCATCAAGTTGCATGAAGACGATTGAAGGTTCCAACAATATTTGTGAGTCAAATGCCGCCAATATGGAAGCTGGCTTGCCCGCGAAAGCGGTGTGTCAGTCACACACGTGCTGAATGTGCCGACGCAATCGCGGGCAAGCCACGCTCCCACAGGTTGTGCGTTCGTCTGCGGTTTTGGTGCACGGCAAAGCCGCCTGACGAATCACGCCAGCATCGACATCAACCCTCCCTGGCGATCCAGCTTGGCCAGGTCATCGAAACCACCGATGTGCGTGTCGCCGATAAAAATCTGCGGCACGCTGCGCCGGCCGCTTCGGCTGAGCATTTCTTCAAACTTTCCCGGTTCGCGCTGGACATTGATCTCTTGCATCGTCGCGCCTTTGCCGGCCAGCAGTGATTTGGCGCTGCGGCAGTATGGGCAGGTGTCGGTGGTGTAAAGGGTCACGGTGTTCATGCTGGTTATCTCCGCAATGGGTTGATCAGGCGTCGATGGCCGGAAAGTCGATATCGGTCAATGCGACGTTGTTCAGGTAGTTGGTCAGCGTCTGCGAGGCCACATGGGCGACCACTTCGATGATCTTCGCGTCATTGATGCCTGCGGCTCTGGCAGAAGCGATCTGTTCGCTGGTGAGCTGGCCACGGCTTTCGGTAATCTGCTGGGCAAGCAGGGCGTAAGCGTCCAACTGACCGATTCGCGCACTGCGGATCTCCTGTTGGGTGAGCCCGGCCTTGCCGGCAAACACGGTGTGCGCCGCCAGGCAATAATCACAGCCGTTGACCTGCGAGGTGGCGAGGTAGATCGCTTCCTTTTCCGTGGCGCTCAATGAGGTTTTGCTCAGCGCCGCCGAGTTTTGCAGGTACGAGGCAAGGACGGCAGGCGCATGGGCCAGCACCTTGAAGACGTTGGGCAGGAAGCCGATTTTCTTTTGTACGCCTTCCAGCAATGGGCGGGTGGCGTCGGTAGCTTGTTCGAGGCTGACAGAGGCAATACGAGTCATGGTGATTCTCCGGGATTGAAGCGCGACATGCGCTGGGTACGGAGTCCATGCTAGTGATTCATGCTGGTCAATTGGCTGCAAATCGTCGACGATATGCGACAGATCGTCCAGAACAACTTCGGGAGCTTCCCATGGATCGCCTTTCCACGTTGCTCAACCATTTCGGCGTCAACGCCGGCACCTTTCACAGCGGCACGTTTTGCGGCACGACGGCGTTCGATGGCAGCCAGGCGTGCGGCCATGTGCATCTGCTTCAGGCGGGCGAGTTGTCGCTCAAACTGGCAGACGAACGAGAGCTGCACCTGCGCGAGCCAACGCTGATCTTTTTCCCGCGACCTTATCGTCACCGCTTGTTCGCCCCCGATTCCTTCGGCACGCAGTTGGTGTGCGCATCCCTGGATTTCAATGGCGGGGCTGGCAATGCCCTGGCCGCCGCGCTGCCGGATTTCCTGGTGCTGAAACTCGATGAAATCCCGACGTTGGCCAGCACCCTGCAATGGTTGTTCGACGAAGCCTTTGCTGGCACCTGCGGTCGGGAAGCGGTGATGGATCGACTGTTCGAACTGGTGGTAATCCTGTTGTTGCGCCACATCCTCAGCAGTCGCAATCAACAGCCGGGCATGATGGCCGGCCTTGCCGATCCACGCCTGGCACGCTCCCTGAACCTTATGCATGAGTTTCCGGGCAAGCCCTGGAGCGTGGCCGAATTGTCGGTGGCGGCGAACATGTCGCGAGCCAGCTTCGCCGAACATTTCAAGCGCGTGGTCGGCCAGGCTCCGGTGGATTATCTGGTGAGCTGGCGCATCAGCCTGGCGCAGAAACGCTTGCGCGAGGGCAAGCCCATTGCCCTGATCGCCGAAGAGGTTGGCTACGAAAGCCCATCGGCACTGGCCCGGGCGTTTCGCCGCAAGACCGGAGTCAGCCCACGGGAATGGAGAGGGGAGACGCCATGATCCAATGCAAACGCGCAGGCGAACCTGCCAGGGGCGAAGACGGGCGACGGATATTGGTCGATCGAGAGTGGCCGCGACATTGCTCCAGGGATTCGTTGCCGCTGGACCAATGGTTGCCCGACGTCGCGCCTTCGATTGATTTGCACAAGGCATTTACCGCCGGTGAAGTGGATTTCGGCCAATTCAGCGCGGCCTATCGCCAGCAACTGATCGCTCGCCCGGAACACTGGTGGGTGCTTCTGGGATACGCACAAACCGGCACGCTCACGCTGGTTTTTGCCGCTCAAAACCTGCTGGAAAACCACGCCGTCGTACTCGCCCGATGGCTGGAGGACGAGCTGGATCGATACCAGGAGGCCAGCTCGCCGGTGTGCTATCGCGACGAGTTTCCGGGTTATTGAGACGTCGGCATTGGCCGCTGATCCAACCTGGATTTTATTCCTGAACCACCCACACGCTGCACGGCATCTTGTACAGCACGCGTTCGATGGTGCTGCCGACCAAGCGTTCCATGGCGCGGTGACCGGCGCGTCCCATGACGATCACGTCTGTTTCATAGGCCTGCGCATAGTTGCAAAGCACCTTGGCCGGATCGCCCAGGATCATGTGCTGACATTCCGGTTCAATACCGTTGCGCTGCGCAAGCTCGCGGAAGGCATCGGCTTGTGCGTCGAACAATGTCTTGGCTTTGCTCGAAGAAAAAAACGCCGAGCCATTACTGAAGCCGAATTCATCTGCACTGATGGATGAAAGATCATGGGCGTAAACCACGTCGAGCTGCGCATTGCAGGTGATGGCCAGTTTGGACGCCTCACACAAGATCCTGTCGTTGAAACCCTTGTATTGGTCATCACTGTGAAAAGGGTCTACGGCAGCGACAATTTTGCGCGGCAATGCGTGATGCATATGGCTGACAAAATGCAGGGGGACCGGGCATTCGCGCAGCAGGTGAATATCCAGTGGGGTAAACATCAGGCGCGACAGCAGCGATTCGTGCTCCAGGGCTTTGATCAAGGCGACCATCGGCTGCTCTTTGAGATGAATCAGGATCTCTTGCAACGGCCGCTCTACCCAGACCACTTCCGTGGTGACGTGCACACCGATCTTGCGCATGGGGCGGGCCTGGTCTTCAAGCCACTGGCGATGACGCTCGACATAACCCAGCCGCATCTGATCCAGCGCTTGTTCATTAACCATCCCGGCAGTCGCCAGCCCTTCGAGGTAATCGAACGCCACGATGTGCAATGCTGCTTGCGACGCTTTGGCCAATGCTGCAGCCCGGTCAAAGGCGGGACTGTTGTGCATCAGAGGTGGGACGACCAGCATGAAACGCGATTGATCAGCCATGACTGTACTCCGGTAGGTCATCGAACAGTGGTGTGCCGAAATGACTCCAGGTTCTTACAGGTAAAGTCGGTGGATCACCTGACGACTGTCGTCGGGATCGTTGGATGTCTCGAATCCCAACGCCTTGGCCAGGTCGCGCATTGGCGCATTGCTGGCGGCGTCTACCGAATACATCTGCTGAAAGCCGTTATGGCGTGCGGCCTTGATCAAGTGTTCCATCAGTAAAGTGCCCAGCCCCAGGTGGGTCCATTCATCGGCGACCGTGACGGCGCATTCACACACCTGTTCGCTGGTGGCGGCGTAGCGGCTGATGCCGATCTCGACCAGCCGACCGTTGTCGTGGACCATGGCGATGTAGGCCACGCGTTGTTTGTTGTCGGTGTCCATCAACTGATCGAGCATCGCGGCGCTGGGCTCACTGATTTGCGCAAGAAAGCGCATGTGCCGGGATTCCGGAGACAGCCGTTTGATGAAGGCATATTCGCGGTCGCGGTCCTTTTCCGTCAGTGGCCGGATCAGCACGTGGCGACCATCCCTGAGCGCTTCGATCCAGTACTGGCTGTCCACCGCGGCGTAAGCGGCTGCGGCGCGGTCATTGTGGTCTTTGACGGTAAGCATGGGGTTAATCCTCCAGCGTTGTTCTTATAGGGCGGGCACGGCAAAAGCCTGTTTCATTCCTTTCTACGCCGCTGCCTGCCCTGGTATTTGATCTGGATCAAACATTCGATCAAAGGCTGTAGAGGTTCCCGCTTCGTCAAGGCACCGACATTGACGGCACTCACGTCACCAGCGACGTCACTCATCGAGTGACGTTTCTTCAGGTTTTTTAGGGGCTTAGCTCACCAGTACATACGGCATCTGTTCCCTCGCAGCCTTCAGGGTGCTTGCCCACCAATTCAGCTGAACCAGCATTCGAGCCATGGGCAGCCGGGCTTGATCAGTCTGTCGTACATGCCCGGCCTCATCGATCAGCGACCAGGGATCAGTGAAGGACACGTAATTGCTGATAGGTACCGCGTGCTGCGCGGACAGCACCTGGCGAAGGTGATCGATCGCACAAAGTCCACCCGATGCCCCGCCGTAGCCAATGAATGCCACTGGCCTTGCGTGCCAGCGAACCGACACCTGATCAATGAATGCTTTAAGCCCGGAGTGATAAACATCGGACAGTTGCGATGTGATGAACAGAAATGCATCAGCATCGGCCAAATGGCGAAGAGTTTCCTGTCGCTGTATAGCTGCCACCTTGTCAGGTTTGGCCATGAGGTCGGCAGGTCCCATAAACCAAGGCTCGAACTCGGCACGTTGCGCCAAAACATCAGAAACCCATTTCAGCAGCGCAGCGTCCAGACCTTCCTCATCCTTGGCGCCATGAATCACGATCAGTTTCATCTCGCTGTTCATCTCAACCTCCCACTGTAAATCCGCACGTCTTTGCTGAATTTCTCCTGCGCCTTTCAGGCTCTGGATTAGAGTATGAGTGGCAGCGCGGCAGATATAGCCGGTACTGGGGCATACAATTTGTGACGTGAATTCATATGAGACGGTTGGACATAAACTGCTTCGCCGAAATGAACGTGTTCGTCAGGGTCGTTGAAGATGGCGGTTATACGGCGGCCGCCAAGCATTGTGCGATGACCCCGTCAGCGGTCAGCAAGCTGGTCTCGAGGCTGGAAAACCGCTTGGGCACGCGTTTGCTCAATCGCTCGACAAGACGGCAATTGCTCACGCCTGAAGGGGCCGCGTTCTATGAACGCAGCGTGACTATCCTGGCGGCGCTCGATGAGGCCGAGCAGGAGGCCGCGGCGAGCTCCGAGCCGCAGGGAACCGTGCGGGTCAACTGCAACGTCGATATCGGGCGTTTGTATCTGCTGCCCCTGTTGCAGACATTTTTGCGGCTTCACCCTGGAGTCTCGGTGGAGGTTTTTCTCAGTGACGAGGTTGTCGACCTGATCAGCGCACGGGCTGACGTGGCCATCCGCAGCGGCCCGCTGAAAAGCTCCAATCTCGTGGCCAGGCGCTTGGGCGAGACGAGAGCCCTTGTCGTGGCATCACCGGCCTATCTTTCAGCTCGCGGCATACCGAAAACGCCAGCCGATCTCGCGGACCACACCTGTCTGGGGTTCACCTTCAGTCCACCGATGATGGAGTGGGGCTTCGTCAGCGCAGACGGCCAACCCATTCCGGTGGCCGTCGCCGGCAATGCACGGGCCAGTGACGGCAATGCAGTTCGCGATCTGGCAATTCTTGGGCTCGGCCTCGCGCGCGTTGGGTTTTGCCAGGTCGAGCAAGATCTGGCGGATGGCCGGCTTCTTTCGGTGCTAGAGGACTTCGTGCCCAGCGCAAAGACGGAAGTGCACGCGGTTTACGTCGGGCAAGGAGGGAAGTTGCCCACACGTGTCAGAGCCTTCATGGATTTTCTGGCGGCAAACTTGAAAATCCACTGATCGCATGGGACCAGGGCACCTCACGCTTGGCGGTAGGCGCTGGGCGTGACGCCGACTTCGCGACGAAAAACCTGGGAAAAATGGCTGGGGCTGGAATAACCGACTTCCAGCCCGACATCAATGATGCTGCGCTCGGTCTCGAGCAGTAGATGTCGCGCGCGACTCATGCGCAGGCGGATGAAATACTGCGACGGCGACAGCCCCGTGGCACGCTTGAACATCCGGCTGAAGTGGTAGTCGCTCAAGTCAGCGATTCGTGCCAATTGCGCAAGACTGAAGTCATCGGCCAGGTGCTCGTTCATTGCATCGATAACGCGACGCAGCTTGTACGCTTGCAGAGCATTGCTGCGTCGGGTCGTACTGTGCGGATCGAGATAACGCCGTATCAGGTGAACGGTCAGCGCCTGAGCCAGGCTGTGTACGAACAGCGGGCTGGGTTTGCGTTGCTCGATCAACTCGAGGCGTAACTGATTGAGCATGAAACTTATCCGTTCATCCCGGGCACCGGAGATATCCAGGAACGTCACTGCAACGCTGTGCTCGCCCAGAACATCACGGACCGCCTGTTCAATCATGGGCAGGCCGAGATAAAGATGCATCACTTCGAAGGTGTCGCAGCCCAGGGTCTGCCAGCGCATCTCATAGGGTTCATTTGTATTGGTAAGAAAAAAGTCGCCAGCCTGCACCTCGACGGCTTTCCAAGCCCCACCGAGGGATCGCTCCTCGACCTTGGCCGAGCCTGTCAGGACCAATACCAGCAGGGGTTCGACCACGGCGGGCACGAGTATTGGCTCTACGGTGCTGTGATGGCTGAACAACTGCACCATCACATCCTGCATCTGCGGGAGCAACGGCAACACCTGCGGCGTTCCCGGCAGATGCTGCGGCATCGATTCGGCCGCGATGCGAAGGGTATCAATCGGTGGCACGTCGTCATGTTCAGGCTGGCGCACACGAGGCTCCATTGAAAAAAGCGCTGAGGGGCTGGCATCAACAGGGTAACGCAACCTCGGTACCCATCGGCAATTGCGCAAGCTACCTCAGAAATTCAGATGTTGGCGCAAAACTCCAACAGCCACGGCAAGCCTGCGAAAGCCCGATTCTCCCGATTGCGCGACAGTGAGGCCGTCGATAACTACAGCGCCTCACGGGCGCCAGGCCGCCGAATATCTCGCCGGCTTGCAAGCAGGAGAGCACCATGACTCAGATCAATCACCGTATTCCCAACGAAGTCGAAGGCAAAGTCGCGCTGGTCACCGGTGCCGCCAGTGGCATCGGCAAGGCTATCGCACTGATGCTGCATGCGCGTGGCGCCAAGGTCATTGCTGAAGACATCAATCCCGCCGTCGAAGCACTCGCTCGTCCCGGATTGGTGCCGCTGGTAGCCGACATCAGCAAAGACGGGGTTGCCGAGCGCGCCGTCGGATTGGCCGTCGAGACGTTCGGGCGACTGGACATTCTGGTCAACAACGCCGGGATCATCATCAACAAGCTGGTCATCGACATGACCCGCGAAGACTGGGAGCGCATCCAGGCAGTCAACGCAACCGCGGCCTTTTTGCATTGCCGCGAAGCAGTCAAGGCGATGATGCCCAACAAATCGGGAGCGATAGTCAATATCGCCTCTTATGCCTCCTATTTCGCCTTCCCGACCATTGCCGCTTACACCGCGTCCAAAGGCGCATTGGCCCAATTGACCCGCACGCTGGCGCTCGAGGCTATCGAGCATGGCATTCGCGTCAATGCCATCGGCGTCGGCGACGTTGTCACCAACATTCTTAACGACGTGGTAGAGGACGGTCCTGGCTTCCTGGCCAAGCACGGTGAAGCCGCTCCCATCGGACGTGCCGCGCAGCCGGAAGAAATTGCCGAAGTCGTGGCATTTCTCGCCTCGGACCGCGCAAGCTTCATTGTTGGCTCGGTGGTCATGGCGGATGGCGGCATGACCGTCACCGCTGGTTGATCGGCTGAACGGGCATTTGCGTTAAAGAGAGCAGCTTCTGGGCCGTTTTCTGCCGGTGGTGTCCGGCTGAGAACGGCCAGGAGCGAACTGCAAACGCGTGCTTTCTCCAAGGCTATTGCAAAGGCTGGATTGCAGCGCGCCGGGTGCTTGCGAACGCACTCGTGCCAAGCCAGCGCCACAAGTTTTCTGCGTCTTGCACGGCGCCGTCTACCCGCAATTCCTGTGACCGCAGAACCTCTTTTGGCGTGCGGTCGCCGGTCCACACCTCAGTCAATGCTCGTACGCTGGAGTCCACGACGAGCGTGAGTTCGCGTCCCGGATCGTCGCGACACAGATCTGCCACACCCTGTTCAACCACCAGCCACCACGCTTGCTCACCGGACCGCGCGTCGCGGAACCGGAAGTGAATGACCACCGACCGGGGCGGGAACATTTCGATGCGCGCAAAACGACGTATGTCCCACATCAGCAAGCCCGCGTCGAGTTCGTTATCGCGAAGGCGACTGCCTATCCAGCGCGCCCCCCAATGGCCCAGTGCCATGATGATGGGGCGCAAATCCTCGCCGGCCTCGGTCAGGCTGTATTCCCAGACGTTGCCTGCGGCCGTGCGATGCACGACACCGATATCTTCCAGGTGGCGCAGCCGCTGTGCCAGCAAGCTGGTGGACATGCGTGGCACGCCGCGGTGCAGTTCATTGAAGCGCTTGCTGCCGCATAGCAACTCGCGCACGACCAAAGGCGTCCAGCGTTCGCACAGTGCCTCGGCACCGCGTGCGACCGTACAGAACTGACCATAGCTTTCATCCATCGCCTGTCCCTCCGCTACTTCAACGCTTCAGATTCTGAACTAGCCGGGCGGTTTCCCGACGTGCACGCTGAAACCTGCCAAAGCCACGGTTTCAGGAGTACGTCATGACCAAGATAGCCATCATTCAGCGGCCGCCGGTGCTGCTCGACCGTAGCGCGACGATCGCCCGGGCCGTGCAATCGGTCCGCGAAGCTGCAGCGTCGGGAGCCTCGTTGATTGTTTTGCCCGAATCATTCATTCCAGGTTACCCGTCGTGGATCTGGCGGCTGGCGGCGGGAAAAGACGGGGCTCTAATGGGGCAGTTGCATACTCGCCTGTTGGCCAACGCGGTTGATATCGCGAGCGGCGACCTGAACGAACTGTGCGAGGCCGCTGTTGCTCACGCCGTGACAATCGTATGCGGCATCAATGAACGCGAACGCCGTAATGGAGGCGGCACGCTTTACAACAGCGTAGTCGTTATCGGAACCCATGGCGAAGTGCTCAACCGTCATCGCAAGTTGATGCCAACGAACCCCGAGCGCATGGTCCATGGGTTTGGCGATGCGTCAGGGTTGCGTACCGTCGATACACCCGTCGGTCGCATCGGTACGCTCATCTGCTGGGAAAACTACATGCCCCTGGCGCGCTATTCATTGTATTCCCAAGGCGTGGAAGTCTACGTTGCGCCAACCTACGACACTGGCGAGGGCTGGATCAGCACGATGCGGCACATTGCACTCGAAGGCCGTTGCTGGGTGCTCGGCAGTGGCAGCTTGCTGCGCGGCAACGACATTCCCGATGACTTTCCAGGTCGCCTGCAACTGTTTCCCGATCCGGATGAGTGGATCAACGACGGTGACTCGGTGGTGGTCAACCCTCAAGGCCGGATCACAGCCGGTCCGTTGCACCGGGAGGCGGGCATTCTGTATGCGGACATCGACACCTCACTCGTGGCGCCAGCGCGGCGGGCGCTCGACGTCAGCGGGCACTATGCGCGCCCCGACATTTTCGATCTGCAAGTGCGACGCACGCCGACGACGGCGGTGCGCTTCGTCGACGAGTGAAGCTGGCTAACCCTCAGGCAATCCGTCCCGACTTCGGCTGTACGTGCTTTAACTGATGAAGGAGTCATTCCATGAGCATTCAAAGGTCTTACAAAGGCAGTTGTTTTTGCGGCGCTGTCGAATTCACCGTCAGCGGTGAGCCGGCGGCAATGGGCTATTGCCATTGCGAGTCGTGTCGACAGTGGTCAGCCGCGCCGGTCAATGCCTTCACGCTGTGGAAACCCGAGGCGGTGCAAGTCACTCGGGGGGCTGACGACATTGGCACCTTCAACAAGACACCGCAGAGTTATCGCAAATGGTGCAGGCGTTGCGGCGGACACCTCTTCACCGAACACCCCGGGATGGGCCTCATCGATGTATATGCCGCGGTCATCCCGGATCTCGCGTTTTCGCCAGGTGTTCACGTCCACTACCAAGAGGCCGCGCTGCGCATCAGGGATGGGGTGCCGAAGCTTAAGGATGTCCCTGGTGAATTGGGAGGATCAGGCATCAGCGTGGACGAATGAGGCTGGCAGCGGCGGGGTGCCGGCGCGCGATTTCCACCTTTCGCCATCGGCGGCAACCTGCCGACAACGCCATACCTTGACGTTGCAAACCCTCAAGGCGCCCGTTCAATGGCAGAATCTCCTTAACTTGACTGTTTTGGAGAACACCATGCTTCGTGTGTTTGAACGAAGGCTCGATCCCTTTCCGCCTGACGAGGTGCCACCGCCACCGGACGGCCTGGCTCGTTTCCTGTGGGCCTGTACGCGGGGAGCGCGTGGTTACATCCTCGCGCTGGCGCTGCTCGGTGCCGGTGTATCGATTTACGAAGCATGGCTGTTTTCCTTTCTCGGCCAGGTCGTGGACCTGCTCTCGACCTGGCAGGCAGGTGGTGAAGCGGCTGCGCAGGAAAGTCGGGTGTTGTGGGGCATGGGCATTGTCATGGTAACCAGTGTCGGGCTGGTGGCGTTGCGCACCATGGTGCAGCACCAGATATTGGCAATTAACTTGCCGTTGCGGCTGCGCTGGGACTTCCATCGCCTGATGTTGCGGCAAAGCCTGTCGTTTTTTTCCGATGAGTTTTCCGGCCGCGTCACCACCAAGGTGATGCAGACCGCGCTAGCGGTACGAGACGTGCTCTTCACCCTGATCGAAATCGTCCCGGGTATCGGGGTGTATTTCATTGCGATCATCGCACTGGCCGGTGGCTTCGCGCTGAAACTCATGCTGCCATTCGTTGCCTGGGCTCTGCTGTTCGGCCTGGCCATGTGGTACTTCGTGCCTCGCCTGGGGAAAGTCGGGCAGGAACAGGCGAATGCGCGGTCAATGATGACCGGGCGTATCTCGGATGCGTACACGAACATCACTACGGTGAAACTGTTCTCCCATTCCAATCGTGAAGCGCACTTCGCGCGAGCGGCAATGGAGGATTTCAAGCAAACCGGCTTTCGCCAGATGCGCCTGGTCAGCCAGTTCGAGATCGTCAACCAGGCATTGGTGGTCGGGCTGATCATGGCCGCCGGCGGTTATGCCCTGTGGCTGTGGCACCAGGGTGACGTCGGCGCAGGTGCCGTGGCGGCAATCACTGCAATGGCGTTGCGGATCAATGGCATGTCGAACTGGATCATGTGGCAAATGACCTCGCTGTTCGAGAGCATCGGCACGGTACAGGACGGCATGGCGACGCTGACCCGCGGTCCCAAGGTCAAGGATGCACCGGATGCGGGTGTGCTGGTGACCTCAGGCGGCGCGGTAACCTTCGATAAAGTGAGCTTCAACTACAATGGCGAGCGCCAGGTGCTCGATGGCCTGAGCCTGAACATTCGTCCGGGTGAAAAAATCGGCCTGGTCGGCCGCTCTGGCGCCGGCAAATCCACGCTTATCAACTTGCTGCTGCGCTTCTATGATGTCGACAGCGGGGAGATTCGCATCGACGGCCAGAACATTGCACACGTGACGCAAGACAGCCTGCGCAGCTCCATCGGCATGGTCACCCAGGACACTTCGCTGCTGCACCGTTCCATTCGCGACAACATTGCATACGGTCGTCCCGATGCGACCGACGCGCAAATCCGTGCCGCCGCGGCCAATGCCCAGGCCGATGAGTTCATCAGCCAACTGAGCGACCGGCAGGGCCATACCGGCTACGACACCCTGGTGGGTGAGCGCGGCATCAAGCTGTCCGGCGGCCAGCGTCAACGCGTCGCGATTGCCCGGGTGATGCTCAAGAACGCCCCGATCCTGCTGCTTGACGAGGCCACCAGCGCGCTGGACTCGGAAGTCGAAGTGGCCATTCAGGAAAGCCTCGATGAAATGATGCAGGGCAAAACCGTGATCGCCATCGCCCATCGGCTGTCCACCATTGCAGCCATGGACCGCCTGATCGTCATGGATGACGGACGCATCATCGAGCAGGGCACCCACACCGAGTTACTCGCGAAGAACGGCATCTATGCGCGGCTCTGGCAGCATCAGAGTGGCGGGTTCCTGGGTGAGGACAAGGGCGTGGTCGAGGCAATGGATCAGGCGTGAGTGTGAAGGGGCAGGCAACGGGCGAGAGGGAGAGCTGCACGACGATTGCCAGACAGAGGAGGGCGAAGACGAGCGGTGGAAGCAATGCCCGGTGTTTGCCTGTCGATGCCTTGCCCGTCTCTCAACGCCCCTGGTGCCTCTTACCGGCGAGCGACATTCATTTTATTTCTGTTCCAGGCACGAAGAGCTTACCGGGATCATCGACCTCCTTCAGGTCAATCAACGCTCGACAAATGCAGTGCGAGAACTGTTCCTGCAGCGTTTCTGGGTCGTTCCAGGCTATTTGCGATGCTTTCAGATGTTGTGCCTCGGACGATTTGTAGCAGACACAATTGTCGAGTCGGGTGACGCCATTATTTGTGCTCTGACAAGCCGTGGCCAGCAAACAGATCGCGATCAGCATTGCACAGCGTTTCATTGGCTCCCCTCCGAGTTGTAAACCCGACGCTAGAAGGTAGCTTAGCCGTCATTTACGATCGCTCCATCCACGGGCGGCTTCGGCCGATTGCCGCCTGTCTGTTCGAAGCGCGCGCCTCTGATACCGATAAACTTGACGACCTCAGATTGAACGCTGGTTCACGCGGGCCATGAGCTGTTCGGCGCTTTCCTTGCGTTCGGAGTAGCGATCCACCAGAAACCCCTGATGGTCACGCAGCAGCAGGGTGAATTTCACCAGTTCTTCCATCACGTCGACCACGCGGTCGTAGAACGCCGAGGGCTTCATTCGGCCGGCTTCGTCGAATTCCATAAAAGCCTTCGGCACCGAGGATTGATTGGGAATGGTGAACATGCGCATCCAGCGTCCCAGCACACGCAGCTGGTTGACTGCGTTGAAGGACTGCGAACCACCGCAGACTTGCATCACCGCCAGTGTCTTGCCCTGAGTCGGGCGAATGGCACCGAGGGCAAGGGGAATCCAGTCAATCTGTGCCTTGAATACAGCCGACATCGCGCCATGCCGCTCTGGCGAACACCAGACCTGACCTTGCGACCACAACACCAGATCGCGCAACTCCTGCACCTTGGGATGATCCACAGGTGCATCGTCGGGAAGCGGCAAACCGGAAGGATTGAAGATGCGGGTTTCTGCACCAAAGTGTTCCAGCAGGCGTGCGGCCTCTTCGACCAGCAGACGGCTGAACGAGCGCTCGCGGGTCGACCCGTACAACAACAGGATGCGTGGCTTGGGTTCGCCCGGACGAAAAGTGATGCCTGCGTCGTCGAACAGGGAGAGGTCAAGGTTAGGCAGTTGCTCAGACATGTTTCTTCCTGCTCAGAGAGCGCCGATTCGGTCCAGTTCGCGTTTGAGTTGATCGCGGCTGAGTTCATTGAAGGGCAGGGCGAGGAACGCCCTGCAGCGTTGCTCGATGTGCGCAAGCGTGGCGCGGAAAGCCGCGTCCACCGCCGCTTCGTCACCCACTACGTCGGAAGGATCTTCCAGGCCCCAATGGGCCTTCAGCGCCGGGCCGAAATACACCGGGCAACTTTCGCCTGCCGCCTTGTCGCAAACGGTAATGACGATATCCGGTGGGTTATCCTCAAAGGCATCATTGCCCTTGCTGCTCAATCCTTCGATGGAAATGGCGGAATGTTGTAGCGTGGTCAGGCTACGCGGCAGTACTTTGCCTTTGGGAAAGCTGCCGGAACTTACCGCTTCGAAACCCTGCGGTGCCAGGTGATTGAACATGGCTTCTGAAAGGATGCTGCGACAGCTGTTGGCCGTGCACATGAACAGAACTCGCATGGATTGCTCCCTCCGCATTTGCGGATATCGAAGACTCAAGCGCCGTGTCCGCGCCGAGAGGGTAATCAACAGAATCGCAAGTGTCAGCACTTTGAGGTCGTACCGACATATACGGGAAGTCAAATATACGGATATCCGTATGTGCGGGCAACTCATCCATGGGCGTCGGAGGGTATTGAAGACGCCATCGCGGGCAAGCCTTGCTCTACAGGTAGTGCGCAATCCCGTAGGCGCAAGGCTTGCCCGCGATAGCCGTTACGCGATATCGCGCCGGATCAGAAGAAGCC